>CAILMK010000277.1 GCA_903835275.1 uncultured bacterium
ATGATGCATTATTTCCATGAACTGGGAATAAAGGAACACGATGCCATCCTTTATGAAATGGGAATGAAGGAAAAGGACCATGAGGTTTATTACCTGGATAAAGTAAAGGACGACCCTCTTCTGCCCTTTTTTGAAAAGCTCTTTTCCTGGGGCAATAAATCAAGCTATAATGATATTGACCTCGATAAAAAATATTCTGTGGAAGAATCAGAAGTCTATTGTAAAAAGTAAGGCATCCACCCTATTTCAAACAGGCAGAAAGGATCATAATTGCCCCACTAATCAAACTCAAGACACCGGCAAGCTTTGCCATTAATATCCTTTTTTGTTCATAACCACGTTTACGAAAGGCACGAACATTGAACAGCCATATAACACCTGTTATACAGAAGACACAACCGAGTATAATGTTAAAATACATACATCGCAAACTTAAACAATATTTGTAGGTCAAAAAATATTTTAATATTCGAATTGTCACGGATTTTTCTAAATTCGTATTGTTTTGTAACAAACCTCATTTAAAATAAAATTATATGTACCAATCCGAATCAACATTTGCAGATTTTGAAAAGAGCAGTATCCACGTGGAATATGCCGGTTTCTGGCTGCGCGTAGTAGCCTACCTAATTGATGCCATTATTTTATATATCCCCGGCAGGCTCATAAATTACTTTATGGGAGTGCAAACTTCATTTACGTGGTATGGAGGCCGTATTAGCGGAGCAGAAATCAACTGGACCTCTTATATTTTGGCTATGGTTTTTGCAATGATATTACAATGGCTGTATTTTTCGCTCATGGAAAGCTCTGCAAAACAAGCTACCCTTGGCAAAATGCTTCTGAAATTAAAAGTAACCAATATGGATGGCAACCGGATTTCCATGGCAAATGCAACCGGAAGGTTTTTTGCAAAATATTTATCCGCAATGATTCTATGCATCGGCTATATGATGGCGGGCTGGACAGAGAAAAAACAAGGCTTGCACGATATCATTGCAAATACTCTGGTTGTAAAAGGTAATGCTAATGAAGTCATCTCTGAGCATACTACCACCGAGGGATATTAAAAACAATAAATAATACGAAAGGCAGCCATGAGGCTGCCTTTCGATGTAAAAAAGCTTCCCTGAAATATTTTTATTCAGCTTTGGCTTTTCAAAATCCATGAAAAAACAACTATCCGGAATATCTTTCCTGATCATATTTATTGCATTGCAATTGATATCTTCAGGGTTGCATGGCGGCTCCATTACAGACAGTCTGGAACGTATTCTTACAACCCTAAACCGTGAAGATACTAACAAGGTAAATTTGCTTCATGACCTTGCCCGCGAATACGAACCTGTTGATTTAAAGAAAGCACATGGATACCTCGATCAGGCACTGCAGGTATCGCAAAGAATAGGATTTAAAAAAGGCATTGCGGTTTCCACTTTTGGAATTGCCGAAATGTATACCATCGAAAATAATTACCCTGCGGCCATTTCAGGCTTTTTTAAAGCGCTTAAAATGTTTGAGGCATTGAAGATGCTATCCACGCGTGCAAACGTTTACAGGGGTATTGGTGAAGCGTATGAGCAAATGAGCAGTTATGACAGCTCTCTTAAATATTATACTCTTGCGAGTCATCTATTCGAAAAATACAGAAACCAAAAAAGCCTTGCTAATTCATACTATGATATTGGCACCATATATCTGGATAGAAGCCAATATGAAGACGCAAATAAATTATACTTTAAAGGGCTGAAACTATATGAATCTATACATGATCAGGAAGGCATTTCCGGCGGATACTGTAATGTGGGCGCCGTATTCCTGCTTTTAAATAAATATGATGATGCCCTTGTTTATTTTCTGAAATCCCTTGCTATTGAAAAGGAACTTGGTGCCATCAATACAAGTACACTTACTAATATCAGTGCCGTTTACCAGAAACAGCACAAGTTCAAAGAGGCAATTACCTACGATTTGCAGGCAATGCAAATGCTCAAAAACGGCACAGATATGTTTGCGCTGGCTTCTACGGTTTCTGATGTAGCGGATGATTACCGGAGTATTAAGAATTATCCCATAGCAAAAAAATATTATGATACAGCTTTTACCGAAGCAGAAAAACTGGAGAACAAGGAACTCGAAGGCTCCATATTGCTGAGCCTTGGCGATATTTCAAGAATGCAAAAGAGCTCAATGGAAGGAATCAACTATCTCAAAAAAGCGGAATCCTTTCTTTCCTCGATAAAAGCCATTGATAAACTAAGCCAGGCATACCTTTCTGAATCCGCGATCTATGATGATATGCGTGATTATAAAAATGCTTACTCTGCACGAATAATAGCTGATTCGCTAAAGGATTCTGTTTTCAATCTAACCATGATGAAGCAGGTTGCCGAATTGAAAACCAAGTATGAAACTGATAAAAAGGAAACTTCAATAAACATTTTAAAACACAAGGCGGAAATAGATTCCCTGAAAATTAAAAAGCAACAATTAACTCTGCAGAGAAACTTATATATCATCGTTGGTTCAATGATGCTGCTGCTTTTATTGGTGATTAGTGCCTTCCAGTTTTTGCGGAAACAAAAACTGGAACAAAACATAACGGAACAGCAAAACCTTTACAAACAGGAGCAGATACGAATGAACACCATTCTTGAAACTGAAGAAAAGGAAAGACTCAGGATCGCCAGGGATATACACGACGACCTTGGTTCCGGGCTTTCCAAAATACGGATCCTTGCTGAGAGTACACGAATGAAAACAAACGGAAACAAGGAAGTATTGCCGGCAGTGGAATCCATAGTGGAAATTTCCACAAACCTAGTAGATAACATGAAGGACCTGGTCTGGATGCTCAACTCAGAAAACACAACACTGAATACACTGACCGCAAGTATTCGTGAATACGCCAGTGATTACCTCGATGAAATGCCGGTGGAATTAAAAATGAATATAGGGCAATTGCCATCCGATATAAATATTTCCAAGGAAGCATACAGGAATATACTATTCATTGCCAAAGAGTGCCTGCAGAATATTGTAAAATATGCCAATGCTACATTGATAAATATCGATCTTATTATTCTGAATGATATTCTGACCTTTAAGATTTCTGATAATGGAATTGGCTTTGATATAGATAATCAAACTACAGGTAATGGCATAAAAAATATCCGATCAAGGGGACTTGCCATCGGTAGTGAAGTGATGATCGCATCCGCAAAAAACAAAGGCACGAAAGTATGGCTTTCCGTCACCCTGAAACAAATTGAAAAAACGTAGTACTACTTTTGTGTAATTGTATCCGCAGATTTAAGATGGTAATTTTGTATAATGAGCATTAATGTAGCCATAGTCGAAGATGAGAATGAACTCCGGGAAAGTTTACGGATACTTATTAATGGTAGCGAAGGCTTCTCCTGCAGGCATACATTTAGTAATGCTGAAGATGCCATCAGGGAATTACCGGAAATACACCCTGATATTATCCTGACAGATATTCACCTTCCCGGCAAGTCAGGAATTGATCTTATTTCAGAGTTAAAATCAGTTTGTCCAAAGTCGCAATTTTTAGTCTGTACATCCTTTGAAGATTCCGAAACTGTTTTCAAGGCACTAAAGGCCGGTGCGGCAGGGTATTTGGTAAAAACACTTCAGCCTTCCAAACTGCTTGATGCCATTATTGACCTGCACAATGGAGGTTCCCCCATGAGTAGTCATATAGCTCGCAAGGTGGTGGGTAGTTTCAAGGAAATTGATGAAACAGAAAATTACCAGAAACTTTCACCGAGGGAACAGGAACTTCTCCAATATTTATCCCAGGGATTGCGTTATAAGGAAATAGCGGATAAACTTGGAATAAGCACTGAAACTGTAAGAAAGCATATCAGGAATATATATGCAAAACTGGAAGTAAATTCACGTACGGAAGCCCTGAACAGGATCTATTCAAGATCATAGGCGTACTACTAAAGGAGAATTGTTTTCGCTTTATTGCTTGCTTTATTTTGTACCTGTTAATCAATTTAACAGTAAACTTTATAAAAAGCAAAACAATGAAACAATTAAAATCTATTACCGTATTACTCTCCGCGGGCATCCTGTCTGCTTTTATTCTGCTATTATCATGCAGTAAAAGCACAAGCACTCCCACTCCGGCAAGCACCACTTCAACAAATACAGGTTGCGGAGATGGAATATTGTGTGCCGATGTAAATGGAACTGTTCCCGGCAACATTCACTTTATTGCGGATGCATATCCGGGAAAATTGAGTAATACACCTTATAAAAGTGGTTCGTATTGCCAGCTTATTCGTAACAGTGGTTCCTTTGTACAGTTTGTAATTGAAGGGGAAAATGCTTCTTCACAGGAGCTTTTCAATCTCGCCATTTTCACAACTTCATCTCTGAAAACAGGAGTAGCTTATACAAGTACTACACCCATGAGCACAGGAACCCCATCACTGAATTTTCATAAGTTTGATCCTACACCACTGGTCGACTATGTATGGTCAACAAACTATTCTACAGGACATACAGGAACAATAACCCTGACCAAATATGATACGGCGGCAAACCTTGCCTCCGGCACATTCAATTTTACGGGTGATGAAACAAGCGTAAATACAACAGGTGATCATTCCACCATCACAGTTACAAATGGATCTTTCACTAATTTAATAATCCAAAGATTCTAATATGAAAAAGACTCATATTTTTATTTCCGTTTGCATGCTTCTTTTTATGCAATTCGCTTCAGCGCAAACACCGTCTTTTAGCTGGGCGGTAAGCGATTCCGCACATGACCTGATGCACGGTGGCAATAATTCGTGCTATGGAAGGGCTGTAACCACAGATAAAGACGGCAATGTAATAGTTACCGGTGATTATGTAGGTGTTTCCGATCCGGTATATTTTGGCTCTAATAAACTTAGTCAGGTATCCACAGGAATATTTCTGGCTAAATATGATCAACACGGAAAACTTATTTGGGTGAAAAGCATTACAGCAAAGGGGGCTTCTTCCCCTTCCGGAAGAGCCATTCAAACTGACAGGGACGGCAATATTTATTTTGCAGGTTGGATAAGTGTATATAGCTTCACCGGGCAGGACACTGTTTATTTCGGAAAAATACCGGTCCATGGCCTTGGTACTTTTGTTGCAAAATATGACCCTGACGGAAATGCCATCTGGGCGAAAACCAATTCTACTGCCGAATGCTTTGCCCTTTCACTGGACCAGGACGCGAATGTGTACATTGCCGGGCAAAGCAACTACACTTATAATTTTAAAACCGGTGTAGATGATTGCAGCGCTACTGTAGGGAGTAAAACAGTTTATGGTACCCAATATGTAGCCAAGTACAAAAACAACGGTACTCTGGATTGGGTAAAAGGATTCGGCTCACGTTCAGTTCCTGCGGGGCATCCTTTCCTTATCGTTGCCGGCATGAAATGTGACACGAATAATAATGTAGTCCTGACAGCTGATTTTACTGCCAGTGATACCGTGAATTTTGTAAAACCTGTTAAAAGAGGCGATTCAATTTTCAATGGAAAAAATAATCTATATGCCTTTTATGTGACGAAACTTGATTCAGGTGGAAAGGCCTTATGGCAAAAGATACTCTTCAATGATTCCAATATAACGGGAACCGGTTCCGGCTGCATGGGTCTTGCCATGGATGGATCAGGCAACATCGGAGTAGAATGCATTATCAAATATAATACTGCTTCAGTATTAAAAATGGACCCTTTGGGAAATATAAAATGGATACGCACAGATATCCCATATAGTAATAACATATATAAGAGTGCAGACATTGCTCCGTACGGAATTGCAATGGATGATTCAGGGAATATGTATAACACAGGCTTGATCACTATAGGCGCAATATTTGGTGCGAAAGACACTGTACATTCCCTGCCACGCAGCAAGTGCAATATTTATGTTTCAAAATACAACGCCTCAGGCGTTTTACAATGGGCAAAGAACGCGGGTTCCCAAACAGGGCTCGGGGATGTGGGATACGGAGTATATGCAGACAGCAAGGAAAATATTCTTGTAACCGGAGCCATATCCGACACTGCTCATTTTGATAATGTGGTTATCAATAAAACAGACGAGGGCCTTTATTTCTTCCTTGCAAAGATCGGTAATACGAAAATTGTTACCGGCATTGATAAAAAGCTGGTTTCAGGGACCAATTCCTTATCGAACTTCCCCAACCCTTTCACTGGAAACACAACAATTGCCTATACTCTCGATGAGGAAGATTTTACTGAGATCAGCATCTTTAACATAATGGGGCAAAAAGTAATTACTCTTGTAAATGGTAGACAAACACAAGGCAAACATTTCATTGAATGGAATGCAACCGGATATCCTGCAGGAATTTATTTCTATTCTCTCAGAATAAACGGAGGACAGGTAAAGACACAGAAAATGATCCTGGGAAAATAAAAATTGATAATAAAAAGAGGGGGACCTGATGGCGCCCCTCTTTTATTAAATATTGTTTGTAATTTTCGAAATGAATTCCGGAAATTATTCCCCTGTTTTTATCACCTTTTGCATCATTACCTCATCTGCGGAAATCAATTGAATGATGTACGTTCCATTATGAATAGTATAAGCATTCAGTTGAATGTTATTGACACCGGCCGAGCCATTAAGTGTTTCCTTACTAAGTAAAGTCCTGCCCATCATATCCATTAATTTCACAGTAATTTTTCCATGGTTTGGTAGCGAATATACAATATTCAATTGTTCGCTAAATGGGTTTGGATAAACACGAAATTCATTTGAACTTATTGCAGCACTTTCAATACCATTCATTGTAGTTAGTGAAAGATATGTTGGGTATAATGTGAAACCTAACTTATCTAATGTATTTATGGAATCGGTCAGTGTAACTACAGGTGCATTTGCATTATCCATTTTGGGAAGATCCACCCTTATTTTATATTTTGCGATTGCAAGGTTTTTGAACTTGAATTGTCCGTTTTTATCAGTGTAAGTATATTCCTGTGCTTTACCATTTTCATCAGCGAGAATTATGCGTATCCCTGCAGCAGGAATACCGGAACCGTATGTCTTGCACAGGGCGCAATAATATACCTTGCCTCCAATAAATCCACCGCCGCCGGGATTGCTACCATAAAGCGTGTTGAAATTTTTAATCGTAGTAGCCGAATCCAAATGTATTTTATTGGCAAGAGTAAAATCAGAACCCGAATCTGCCCAGGTTGGCAATTCGTGAGGATAGGTTGAAAAATCAGGGAAAGCCAATACATACACAGCAGTGTCCGTAGTTAGGAAATGATAAAACCCGTTTGTATCAGTTAATGTAGAATCAAGCACATTTACGATTGTATCAGTTGCATTATAAGAACATAGATACGCTTTTGAATTTTTAAGCGATGCTCCGATATGGGTGTTGATTGTGCCCATCAATAAACGATCGGAGCTTGGAAGCAAATTATAAATATATGGACTATTTAAATCCATAAAAGACTTAGTCACTATTTTACCGTTTGAACAATCAATCCCGTATAAAAATGCTTTCTTGCTGTGAGACTCTATTCCTTTCAATAAAAACCTATTATTCATCTCATCATAATCCGCTGTAAAAGAATAATACCCATTCATGCCCGGTATACTGTCCAAAATATGAATTCCGGATGATGTATCAAGAGATGCGATGTAGTGAGTCGTCTTATAATAAAAGAGAACATAGTACAAATTACGCTTTTTGCTATACTTTATCGCATCAAGCTGCAGAGTATCATTCATGCGTATTTTTGATTTCAATTTTCCTGAATTAATGTCCAGCAGGTACAAATAGGACTTCTTATTACGGTCTATTCCCTCCATAAAATATTCATCAGCCCCCTCAATTATGCCGTAATTCCCTGCATAATTTCCCATCAGATTTGGCACAGTGTCAATTAAAACAACAGAGTCTTTTACAAGATCCATTCTTGAGAACCCATTATTAATTTTATTGATTTCCATTAACCCATATATTGTTTGTTTCTTACTATCATATGCAGGCTGCATGATTCCATAAGCATTGTTAGTCTTCTCCTGTTTAATAAAGTGCCCGGTTGCCAAATCAAATGAATAAAGATAATATTCTGAATCGCTCTTGTTAACCCCCTGGAAATAATAAATACTATGAACAGGGTCGATCAGATTGGTTGGAACTACAACCCCGCTTATACCGGAAATTGAATCCATTTTAGTGGTAATCCCGGACGCGGAATCGAATCTGCAAAAAGACAAATTATAATTTGAAGTTTGCACAATGCCATAAATTTTCCCGTTTTGACTAAACCCCTGTATTGAAAACAGGATTCCTGCAAGAATTAATAATAGTTTTTTCATCATTTTAATATTTTGGTTATTACGAAGATAACGAATTTCTGTTATTTACAAATAAAGCCTTTTATTAATTAATCCTTGTCCCATATTCCTGTTCCATAATAGTTCAACTACTTTCCAACCCTGACAACTTTTTCAGTGGTTATTCCATAATCGGTTATTAGTTGAATAATATATGTCCCATTATTCATGGATGTTCCATCAATCTGAAAAGTAACAATCCCTGTAGGACTATCTAAATTTGTTTTGCTGAAAATGGTTCTGCCGATAATGTCTAAAACTTTCACGGTATTTTTCCCCGGTGATGAAAGAATATAGGAAATATTCAGGTTTTCATTGAAGGGGTTAGGATAAACGTGGAACACGTCAAAATTAGCTTCAGCACTTTCAATACCATTCATGGTGGTTAGTGAAAGATACGTTGGGTATAAGGTGAAGCCTAACTTATCTAATGTATTTATGGAGTCTGTCAGGGTAACAAGGGGTGCATTTGCATTATCCATTTTGGGAAGATCCACCCTTATTTTATATTTTGCGATTGCAAGGTTTTTGAACTTGAATTGTCCGTTTTTATCAGTGTAA
>CAILMK010000278.1 GCA_903835275.1 uncultured bacterium
ATGTAAAAATTTATCCGCAGGCATACATTGGGGATAATGTCAGCATCGGCGATAATACAGTGATTTATTCCGGCGTGAAAATATATTCCGGATGCTCTGTAGGAAATGATTGCATTTTGCACTCCGGCTGCGTAATTGGCAGCGATGGTTTCGGCTTTGCTCCACAGCCCGATGGCAGCTATAAAAAAGTGCCGCAAAATGGCGTCGTAATTATTAAAAATTTCGTGGAAATCGGCGCGAATACGACGATAGACCGAGCCACCATGCAGGCAACTGTCATAGAAAACGGCGTAAAACTGGATAACCTTATACAGGTGGCGCACAATGTGGAGATCGGCGAAAATACCGCGATTGCAGCGCAGACAGGAATTTCCGGATCCACCAAGATCGGAAAAGGTTGTATTATTGCAGGACAGGTTGGAATAGTGGGGCACATTACCATCGCGGATGCAAGTATGATCGGCGCGCAAAGCGGCGTCTCCAAAACAATAAAAGACACCGGACAAAAATGGTTCGGCTCCCCGGCAATTGACTATAAGGATGCGCTCAGGGCGAATGTCCTCATCAAGCAATTACCGGATTTGAATAAAAGAATTTTAGAACTCGAAAGAATAATTAAAGCAAAATGAATACAAAGCAATCTACCATCAAAGGACCTGTAACGGTTTCAGGCGTGGGTTTGCACACCGGGGAAGCAGTGACTTTAACATTTAATCCTGCCCCTGAAAATTACGGATTCAAGTTCCAGCGCATTGACTTGCCGGGACAACCAATCATTGAAGCAGACGTGGATAATGTTGTGGATCTGAGCCGCGGTACTACCATAGGCAAGGGCGAAGCACGCGTTTCCACCATAGAGCATACACTTGCTTCACTGGCAGGATTGCAAATTGACAACTGCCTGATAGAAGTGGATGGTCCTGAAACTCCCATCATGGATGGAAGTTCCGAATTATTCGTGGAAGCGTTACTCGGTGTTGGTATTAAGGAACAACAGGCGGAAAGGGATTATTTTGAGATCCCTCACAATATCCATTATTCAGAAACAGACAGAAGTGTGGAAATGATCGCCATGCCGCTGAATGGTTACCGCATGACTGTAATGGTGGACTATAATTCCACCGTACTTGGTAGCCAGCATGCATCTATAACAGATTTGGATGAATTCAGAAAGGAAATAGCCAGTTCAAGGACTTTTTGCTTTTTGCATGAACTTGAAATGCTGGTTCAGCATAACCTCATTAAAGGCGGCGATTTGAATAACGCCATCGTTATTGTGGATAGGCAAGTGGGCAAGGAAGAACTGGAACACCTCGCCAAATTATTCAACAAACAAAACATTGCTGTACAAAGGGAAGGTATTCTCAATAATGTGGAACTGCGTTACCAGAATGAACCTGCGCGTCACAAATTGCTTGACCTGATTGGAGACCTCGCCCTGGTGGGCGTTCCGATCAAGGCGCAAATCATGGCAGCAAGGCCGGGACATGCTGCAAACATTGCCTTTGCAAGGAAAATAAAAAAGACCATGCAAAAAATGAGAAAGACCACCAACCAGCCTTACTATAATTCGAGTGACAAACCGGTCTTTAATACCATGGATATCATGCGCATTTTGCCGCACAAATATCCGTTCCTTTTGGTGGATAAGATCATTGATATTTCACCGAAGCATATAGTCGGTGTCAAAAATGTAACGGTC
>CAILMK010000279.1 GCA_903835275.1 uncultured bacterium
ATCATTTTTCAAAAGGATATGCTGCAAAAGAATGAATATTGTAATTACAATTATTATTGCCCATGAAAAAATAGCAAAAGGAGGATACTTTATTTTCCCCTTAAATAAAATACTAATAAGGATTACCCCCGCCCACAATATCATCAATGCAGAAAATATAAAGCAAGACATATTTACCCAGACATCGTAACCAATAAATGGGTATTTCAGATAGGATGCCGTACTCACCAGACTGGCGATTGAATCATGTAAAGAACCATTGTTTGGCATCCAGACAGTAAACTCTCCTTTCTCCTTAAAATGAATAATCAGCGGAATCACATAGATGGCCAACAGCCCATACACGAGTAAAGGACGCCATGCAAGGCTAAAGAACTTCCTTATTACTGAGGTATTTTTATCATTGGCAAATACTGCCCTAAAAAATAGCCATGTCATGAAAATTCCTGCGAATGGAATGAAAAAATTCAACATCCCGAAATGAAACAACAGAGTCAGTGAAGATGTAATGGCAATGAGCCATAAATTTCTGATGGTGCTGCATCTTCCGCTGATATATTCGCAGGTATAATACAGACAAGCCATCATTACAGTTATAGCTCCAGCATACCCTCTTGCAAGCGAAAAAAAATCAAGCAAAAAAGGGTTTGAACATAGTATAATAAACGAAGGAAGCAGCAATAAAGGAGAAAGTGTACGCTTCAAAAGTTTAAAAGTGTAAATTAGATAAACACCAAATAGCAGTAAGGTAGGCAAACGAAGAAAAAATACATGCGCGCCAAAAAGCATATATGACATCTTAACAAGCAAAGAATTCAGCATATGGTTATTAAGCGTTGTATGCTGCTGACTAATAATTTCCTTAAATTCACCCTTTATGAAATACTCAAATGTATAGGCTTCATCATGGACGATACCCACAAAGTATGCCCTCAGGACGCAGTAAACAAAAAATCCAAGTCCGGCAAACAATGTAAGCCTGGAGCTAAACACGGATAATTTAGTCTCCTTGTCTGACGGTATTTCAGCTATATAATCTGAATCAAAAATGGTTTTCATTCAATAACTAATGTTATTTAAAAAAATATTTGCCTTTTGAATAATAAAATCACTTCTTCCAAACTTTTATTTTCATTCCTGAAATACAAAGTTGCTTATTATGATAGTTATCTATAAGTGTACATATATTATCGGAATTAACAGTTTGCGCAGGGATAGTGCACGTAAAATAAATATTCTGCCAATCGCGTTCACCATTAATTACGGAAGGTCCGAATTCAATTTCCTTCCATAAGCCTGTGATACCATTTGCTTCCTGGTCTATGACTAGCCCAATGGGCTTATAACCTATTTTAGTGTTATCAAAATGAGCAGTAAGACATGCCTCAGCAAGGTATTCGGTATTTGCAGTTAAATTCTTCATAGGTATACATACCCTGGGCCATCCATTTGTTATCTCACATGGTTTTCCATTAAAAACTGATGTCAAGGTTTTTGGATCAATATCGCATTCTAACAAAGGAGCTGAAGTATCCACTTGTTTATTTTCATACAAGGTCATTTTTGTTAGAGGATTTGAATAAATAATCTGAAAATCCTTTACAGGAAAAGAATGTGCTTCCGCTTCAGGAGCAATAAAGAACTGTTGGCGTGCATTCAATCCTTCCCTATGAAAACTACGCAACCAATAGAGCTTTTTGTACAACCTGTAATAGTTTAATGCAGGCTCCTGGTTCCAGTCAAAACATCCCGCATTGATTTCTTTATCCGGGTATTTTTTATGTATTTCCTCAAGTTGATTTATTATGACCTCTGCCTTGGAATCCATTGGCCAGTTAAGGCAATAGCTAAGATTTGCAGAGTAGCCAAAGTGAACTATGAACATGGATGCAACGCAGGCAGATAATACTAAAAAAATGCGATTCCACGAATATAAAATATCAAGAAGTAACGCAAAAAATAATAATAGAATCGGAAGCGCAAACAGTATAAACCGCTCTATGGGGAATGAGCTTTTCATCAGTATATTCTGAAGCACAAGTACAATTCCAATGCATCCAAGCAACAACCATAAGAAAAGTGAAATGGGCGAAATTTTTATTTTTGTTTTACGCAACAAACTCACAGCA
>CAILMK010000280.1 GCA_903835275.1 uncultured bacterium
AGTATTCAATATCTCGTTCAACAATAAAATCCGGTTCGTGTTTTACTAACCAATTTCCTTCTTTATCAATGTTGCCATATTGACACATGACATCCATTTGATCTCGATCATAATAAGGACCTCCGTCCCTAAAAACGATAATGTGCTTGCTGTTTTTCATGAATGAAGAATAATCATTATTGACTTGATCATACAGATCTTTGTCACTAATGACACTTCCAGTAACATCATTAGCAAATCTAAGTTCAGTAGATTCAACTCCTTCTGAGTTATATGCTTTTTGCCCAGTTTTATTACCTTTACTATCGTATTCGAAAATAACTTTAGCCATTAAATTTCCTTCCGGGGAAACAAAATAGCACTCATCAATCTTACCGGCCGAAGAATATTTGAATATTCTTGTATTGCATAGGTTCCCTTTAGAATTAAAATCCTCTTCTTTAATTTTGTTCCCGGTTTGATCATATTTGTATATGGTTTTTCCTATTAAGGACATGTCAAGTTCAAAATGATCTACTTCTACTCGATTGCCATTATCATTATATAAAATAATCGTTTTGGAATAAAAATTTCCCGATTGAATTTTCCCAAATTTCGTGACTGCATTATAGACTGTTACAGTAACTGATTTTACTTTACCCTTTAGATTATCACTTGACAAATCATTTTTTTTATGCGAACAAGATAATAACGATAAGGCAATGGTTAATATGGCAATCGTTTTGGGAAATCTCATTTGTTTTCTTTTAATGTTCAAAAATATGAAATGATGAAGGATATTCTACCTTTTTACCAAAGCAAAGTACGAATACTTTCCCAAAATGGAAGTTTTCCACCCTTTTTGAACTTCAAATGGAAGTTTTAAGACAAAAAGAGGCACTTTTAAAGCCCAAAATGTAAGTGAAATGGTAGCAAATGGAAGTAAATGTGCTTTTTGAAATTTGTACTTTTTGAAAGCTTTATCTGTAGCACTGGCATCCTTCGACATGCTCAGGAGCCATTTCCTGAATGACAGCGACTTTTTGCAAACTTCATCTGTAGCTGCTTTTCATCACCATATTGGCAAATCAATCACATTGGCACATCAGAAGCAAGGCTTCGCCTTGCTTCTGTAAATTCCTGCATAATATCCTGAATGATTTCAGCAGCAGGTTTGATGTCTTTTATATATCCGGAAACTTCTCCTATTTCCAGTTCGCCTTCATCCAGGTTTCCTTCAAACATTCCTATTTTGGAGCGGCCTCTGCCAAGGAGTTCTTCAAGTTCCTGCGGAGTTGCACCGCGCGCCTCCGCTTCTTCAACGGTATGAAAGAATTTGTTTTTTAACAGACGAACAGGAGTCAGTGCTTTCAGTGATAACTTGGTATCTCCTTCAGAAGAAGAAACAACTGCATTCTTGAAATTTTCATGGGCGGATGATTCATTGCTCGCCACAAAGCGGCTGCCTATTTGTACACCATCCGCGCCGAGCGCCATTGTTGCGAGCATAGCCCTCCCTGTAGAAATTCCACCTGCTGCTATTAATGGAATTTGAATGGCATCACGCACCGCGGGGATCAATACAAGAGTGGTAATTTCTTCCCTGCCGTTATGCCCTCCTGCCTCGAAGCCTTCGGCGACTACTGCATCTACTCGGGCGTCCTGGCACTTGATGGCAAACTTTACGCTTGATACCACATGCGCTACTTTTATACCATGCTCCTGCAGCACTTTCGTCCATGTCTTCGGATTTCCGGCAGAGGTGAAAACGATCTTCACTCCTTCTTCAATAATAACCTGAATATGCTTATCTATATCAGGATAAAGCAGAGGAACATTTACTCCGAAAGGATTGGAAGTTGCTGCCTTACATTTGCGAATATGCTCCCTCAGGATTTCCGGATACATGCTGCCCGAACCAATGAGACCAAGTCCGCCTGCATTGCTGACAGCGGATGCAAGTTCCCATCCCGAACACCATATCATCCCAGCCTGTATGATCGGGTATTTGATATTGAATAATTCGGTAATTCGGTTCATTTTTGGTTATTGAGATTTCATTGTCTCGGATTGCTTGTCATCCCCCAACCCCCTATCAAAGGAGGACTGAGCTCAGTGCAGTTTTTCAGTGGTCTATGTTCTATTGATTATTCAAAATTTATTTCAGTGCTATCACCGATATTCAGGCTTTGCTGAACACCAGTAAGTGTTGCTTCATTTCCGATGAGGGAATTATGCAGCAGTGCATTTTTTATATGCGCTTCCGGGCCAATGATACTTTCGCCGATAATGGAGTTTTCAATATTTGCATGTTTTCCAACGGATACATTCGGGCCTATAATAGAATTTTTTATCACGCATCCTTTATCAATAAAAACCGGCTGAATGAGGATCGTATTTTCAAACTCAGTGGTAGTTTTTGGAAATTCGGGCCTTTGGAGTAAAATAGCGTTTGTTTCCAAAAGAGCGTCTTTTTTGCCACAGTCAAACCAGTTCTCCACATTGTAAATGGACATTTTTATTCCTCTGTCTATCATCCGCATCAAGGCATCTGTAAGCTGGAATTCATTCTTTGTACGGATATTATTATCCAGATTATACTGGATGGCTTCCATCAATGCATCAACTTCCTTAATCTTATAAATACCTACTAATGCAAGGTTAGAAACTGGAACCGAAGGTTTTTCCACCATACGGCTGATGAAACCATCAGCACCCAGTTCTACTACACCGAAACGACGCGGGTCTTCCACTTTTTTAGTACCCAGAGCAGAGCCGGGCATTTTCATCAGTTGCTTCATATCCATATCGAAGATGGTATCGCCGAGGGCAATGACCAGTTCGTCTTCGTTTTCAATGAATTCCTTGGTCGTCCAGATGGCGTGGGCAATACCTTCACGAACATTTTGCACAACGAAAATGGAATTTATATCCTTGTGGTTTTCCTCTACATATTCCTTGATCTTATCACCCAGGTAACCGATAATAAATACAAAATCATTGAAACCGGCTTCTTGCAGCGCATCAATGATGTGGGATAAAATCGGCTTTCCTGCTACAGGAATTAAAGCCTTGGGCTGTGTAAAAGTATGGGGACGCAAACGCGATCCGATTCCTGCTACAGGGATAACTGCTTTCATTGGTAGTTATTAGGTTATTATGTAATTAAGTTATTAAGGCCTGATCTATAAATTCTTCAAAAAGCTCCTATAGAAAGCAGCACCAGGGTACATGCTTCTATAGCTTCAATTCCTTTTGCAATAGCTTCCTTTTCCAAATCGGGATTTTCTGCCCCCGGATTGAAAATGATCCTCCGCGGATGCAGGGAAAAAATGTATTCCTTTACTTCATTTTGCTTCTCCGGATTCAGGTATAAGGTTACCGTATCAATATTCTCCAGCACAGGATAATCGTTAAGGATACTTAGTCCTTCTATCTCTCCTTTCTTGATTCCCACAGGATAAACCTTATGCCCGTGTTTCAGGAGAGAT
>CAILMK010000281.1 GCA_903835275.1 uncultured bacterium
ATTGATAAAATTGTAAACTCGAAGGCAACATTACACACAGAAATTATTATATATACGAAAGGAAAGAGACCCAGGGATGTGATATATTCAGCGCAGTTTATAAAGCTTGGAAATGAAGGGCATATTATTGTTACATTAATTGATAATTCTGAAAGAAAGAATGCTGAAAGGGAACTGAGGCTGCTTAATTCCAGGCTGGAAAAGAAGGTAATGGAAAGAACGCTGGAACTGAATTATTCCCTTGAAAAGGAAAAGGGAATGAATGAAATGAAATCCCAGTTTGTATCCATGGCCTCTCATGAATTCAGGACACCTCTTAGTGTAATACTTTCCAGTACAGGTTTGCTGTCCCAATACACACGGCCGGAAGATGGGGAGAAAAGAAAGAAGCACACTGACAGGATTATTTCATCTGTAAAAAACCTGACGGATATCCTGGACGATTTCCTTTCCCTTGATAAACTTGAACAAGGCATGATGGATGTACGGAAATCAGATTTCAACCTTAAGGAATTTTCCGAAGATCTGGTGGAGAAATTTCAACAAACAGTAAAAAACGGTCAGAAAATTAATTATATCCATGAAGGAACTGGTCAGATTTATCTTGATGATAAAATATTGCGGAATATAATGACGAATTTAATTTCGAATGCAATAAAATATTCACCTGAAGGTGCGGAAATCGATGTAGAAACGAATGTAAGTGAACATGGAATTTCTATCCTCGTAAAGGATCATGGCATTGGTATTCCCGAACAGGAACAAAAACATATTTTTGGTAAATTTTTCAGGGCACGCAATGCTTTCAATATACAGGGTACCGGCCTTGGTTTGAATATCGTGAAGAAATACGTTGAATTATTGGATGGAAAGATAAGTTTTACAAGCAATAAGTTTCAGGGCACTTCGTTTGTTGTTGAGTTCGAAAAGGAAGAATGATTTAATACTATATTATAATAGTTGGAACATTCGAAATAAAAAAAGGCGCCTTTTCAGGCGCTTTATCTATTTGATAATAAGCAAACTACCTAATTTAATCAAAAATAATTCAAAAAAAACTTGCGAAACCGAATGGTTACACATAGATTTGTAACCGATTAGTTACATATAATTAGAACCAGCCATGAGAAGAGATGTATTTCAAGCCATAGCGGACCCGACGCGGAGGGAGATCATAAATCTCATAACCCACAATTCGCTGAACATAGATTCAGTCGCTGAAAATTTCGATGTGAGTCGTCCAGCTATTTCCAAGCATATAAAAATATTGCAGGAATGCGGACTGCTCGTGATAAAACAATACGGAAGGGAACGATATTGTGAAGCTAAACTCGAAAAACTAAATGAAGTTTCCGACTGGGTGGAGCAATACCGGAAGTTCTGGACAGAAAAACTGGACTCCCTTGAGGAGTATTTGAAAATATTACAAGCTAAATCAACAACAGAAATAACAATAGAAACATCAACTAAATCAAAATCTAAAAAGAATGGCAAACGCAAATCAGGCAAATAGCAACACAGCTGATCGCGAAATTGTGATCACACGTATTTTTAATGCACCGCGCGAACTCGTTTATGAAGTGTGGACCAAACCCGAACACGTAAATAAATGGTGGGGTCCGGATGGATTTACGAACACCCAAAAGGAAATGGATTTGAAGCCCGGTGGTGTATGGCGCTTTGATATGAATGGTCACGGAATGACATTCCCCAATAAAATAGTTTTTCATGAAGTTGTAAAAAATGAAAAACTGACTTATACTCATAGCGGAGATGATAATCCGAATGATCTGAATATTTTTGATGTTACAGTTTTGTTTGAAGATGTAAAAGGCGGAACGCAACTCACCATGAAAACGCTCTTTGAAAGTGCAGAAGAGATGAAGAGAGTAATGAGTCAATTCGGAGCATCCGAAGGTGCGGTACAACACCTGAATAATCTTGGTGCATACATTGAAGAAGTTGCTCCAATGAGAGCTCTGTCAACTTCACGTGTTCTCAATTTCCCTCCGGATATGGTGTTCCGCGCCTTTGCTGATCCTGCACAACTGGAGCAATGGTGGGGACCAAAAGGATTTACCAATACTTTCCGTAAATGCGAAAACTGGGAAGGAGGTAAATGGGAATTCACCATGCACGGTCCGGATGGAAAAGATTACGATAGTGATAGTGTGTTTGTGGAAACAATTCACCCAAGACTTGTGACCATTGATCATCTTGACTGGCCTCATTTCCGATTGACAATTTCACTGGAAGATCTTGGAGAAAAAACAAAGGTCAGCTGGCATCAGAATTTCAATAGTATTGAAGAACGTGAGACTGTGAAAAAATATGCGGAGCCTGGCAACGAGCAAAATCTGGATAAACTGGAAACACAACTGGAAAAAATATCCGGAGATAAGCAGCTTTCACTTACACGCACTTATAATGCTCCCCGCGAACTTGTTTTCAAAATGTTCACAGAAGCAGAGCATCTTGCCAACTGGTGGGGACCAAAGGGTATGGATCTGAAAGTTGCAAAGCTGGATGTTTGTCCCGGTGGGATATTTTTATATAGTATGACCACTCCTGATGGAAATGAAATGTGGGGTAAGTTCAAGTATCGTGAAGTATCGCCTGTTGAGCAAATTGTATTTGTAAACTCTTTCTCGGATAAAGATGGTAACGACTCAAGAAATCCCTGGATGCCGGAATGGCCATTGGAAATTTACAATGTACTTACACTTTCAGAAAAAGATGGAAAAACCACGATAAACCTTAAGGGCGGACCAATAAATTGCACTTCAGAAGAACGTGCCATTTTTGAAGGTGCCTCTGCAAATATGGAACAAGGATTCAAGGGAACATTTGATCAATTGGAGGAATATCTTGCAAAATTTTGACGGACTATTAATAATTAAAAAATGGTCGGAAAACACCCCTTTATTGTCGTCTTAGCACCTTGGAAACTATAAGTAATATACTGAAATTTGTAGGGAAGATTTGATTAGTGAACTAAATCGCTGGAATTAACTTAAAATAATAATAACTTTAAAAACTAATTTTATGGAAACTCAAACAACTAAAGAAATAAACATTTCACGCACTTATAATGCGCCACGTGAACTTGTTTTCAAAATGTTTACAGAAGCAGAACATCTTGCCAACTGGTGGGGACCAAAGGGTATGGATCTGAAAGTTGCAAAGCTGGATGTTCGTCCCGGTGGGATATTTCTATATAGTATGACCACTCCTGATGGAAATGAAATGTGGGGTAAATTCAAGTACCGTGAAGTATCGCCTGTTGAGCAAATTGTATTTGTAAACTCTTTCTCAGATAAAGACGGAAATGACGTAAGAAATCCATGGATGCCTGAATGGCCACTTGAAGTTTATAATGTTCTGACTCTCTCTGAAAAGAATGGGAAGACCACTATAAACCTGAAAGGGAATCCGATAAATTGTACAGCAGAAGAACGTGCTAATTTTGAAAATGCTGCTGCAAATATGGAACAAGGCTTCAAGGGCACATTTGATCAGTTGGAAGAATATCTTGCAAAATTTTAAATAGTTGGAATCGCCCCTTTGCTTTGTCATCTTACACACTTGAAAAGGTGGATAATATGAAAAAGTTTGTGTGGCAGATTTGATAAATGAACCATGCCGATGAAATTACCCTTTAATTTTAATAGCTTTAAATACTAATAGTATGGAAACTCAAACAACGAAAGAAATAAATATTTCACGCATCTTTGATGCACCACGTGATCTTGTATGGAAAGCATGGACCGAGGAAAAGCATGTGCAGCAGTGGTTTTGTCCAAAGGGATTTACAATTCCGGTAATTGATTGGGATGCAAAACCGGGAAACAAGATTTATGTGCAAATGAAGGGTTCTGATGGCAATATTTATCCCATGAACGGTGAATTTGTTGAAATAACGCCACAAGATAAATTTGTGTTTATAGGTTCCGCATTAGATGATAAAGGGAAACCTCTTTTCACACAACTTGCCACTGCTGTTTTTGAAGAGGAAGGAAATAAAACAAAGATGACTTTGTTACTGCAATACTCAGATATTCGTCCGGAAGCCGCTCCACATCTTGCCGGTGCAAATACAGGTTGGAATATGAGTCTTGATAAACTTGTTGAACTTTTGAAAACAATGTAAAATATTCATATGTCATTTCAAGCATACATTGATAACATCAAAAAGAAGACAGGAAAAACTCCTGATGACTTTAAAAAACTCGCTGCGAAAAAAGGCTTGCTTGAGCCCGGCGTAAAAGCAGGTGAAATTGTTAAATGGCTCAAGGAGGATTTTGACCTGGGTCATGGACATGCAATGGCGATCTATGC
>CAILMK010000282.1 GCA_903835275.1 uncultured bacterium
ATGCGCCAAAAATATTTACTACATATCTGCACTGTTCTCGTATTTGTGTTTTCGTTTTTTAATGAATCCAAAGCACAGGACACCTGTAGATGCAAAAGCTATCCTACCAATGAAGACACCATACTTCAGGATTTTCCTGCGGTGGTGCATTTTCAAACATTCAAATCGCAACATCTCAGTGTATGCGGACAGGCAAATACATTCTCCGAAACTTCTGAAGGATATTTTTATGTGGAAGTTTTGGATTGCAGCATTGGTCATGTGATCAGTGATTTTGCAGAGGAGGATGTGTATAAAATCGTTTCTGTAAAAGATACCTTGTCTTTATATTATCGCGACCAGCTTATAACGGTTAAAGGCAGCCTGGACTTAATTTATGGGTACCCGTACAGGGTCGTGTATTATGAACAGGACAGCGTTATAAAACATAAAAAGAAATGGGCATCTGCTTTCAGACCCTATAACAGGAAGCAATTGAAAATGCTTAAGAAAAAATATCTTGCATTTGATGTGAAAAATTTGCCTGCCGGAACTGTCAACCAGGAATTGCAGCTATTCCTTTATCAGCTCGCTGTGGGTGCTATCAGCGGGGATAAAGAAGCCGAAAACAGGCTACAGAATTTCACTGAATATTACGGCGAACTGGAAGAATATGCCATGACGATAGGCCTCGGCCGGAAAGCATTGAATATGCTCAGGAAAGTGGAGGCAAAATAATATGCAGTTTGCAATTCGCAATTAGCAAATCTCCTACTAGGATAAGTGGTTTATTAGCCTTGCTTTCCACTTCGCAATTGACAATTCGCAATTCGCAATCACAAAAATTGTTCACACAGCCGTAACATTGTCCTAATGTTGGGGTTATCTATGTGTGCTTACTTTGCAAATGAATAAGTGTAGCTAAACACAATCATTATGACTCAAAGCGCACAAATCATCCATGGGCAAATCCGGAATATTTCTGCAAGCCCCGCACTCTCTCCTCTTAAAGGCCTCAACAATTTAAAAACAAGGGTTATGAAGGCAATAAATTTTATGTCGGAATCGATGCTGTTTGCATTGTTTTTCTACAGGTTGGGAAACCTGTCTTCAGCTTTTCGTTTTAACAGGGGAAACAGGGAAATTATCACTTAAATCAAATCTATTTCTATGAAGGAAAAATCGGAAGGGAAAAGGAAAGTGGAGGTGGCAGTCATTTCGGACGTTCACCTGGGTACCTATGGGTGCCATGCAAAGGAACTTGTATTGTATTTAAAGAGCATCAAACCGGAAGTACTGGTGCTCAATGGCGACCTGATCGATATCTGGCAATTCAGCAAACGCTACTGGCCGGCATCGCACATGAAAGTCATCAAGCAGATCACAAGCATGCTTGGCAAAGGCGTAAAAGTGTATTACATCACCGGAAACCATGATGAAATGCTGAGGCGTTTCTCCGGTCAAAGCATGGGCAATCTTGAAATTGTGAATAAAGTAGTCCTGAACCTGGACGGGAAAAAAGCATGGATGTTCCACGGGGATGTTTTTGATGTGACGATGCAGCATTCCAAATGGCTTTCCAAAATGGGAGGATTCGGATATGAATTCCTAATCGTATTGAACAAGGCGGTTAATTTCATTTCGCAAAAACTCGGGAAAGGTAAATTATCCTTCTCAAAGAAAATAAAGAACAGCGTGAAAGGCGCGGTGAAATACATCAATAATTTTGAAGATACGGTTGCTGATATAGGAATCGAAAATGGATACGATTACGTAGTGTGCGGACATATACACCAACCGGAAATCAGAAAAATGAAAACGGACAAAGGTGAGATCACTTACCTGAATTCCGGTGACTGGATAGAAAACCTCACCTCGCTTGAATACAACGAAGGGAAATGGTCCCTGTACTATTTTGACAAGGATGAAAATCTCAAGCTGAAGCTTGAAAAGAAGCTCCGCAAGGAACCTGAAAACAAGGAACTTTTTGAAAGTGTTGTTCGTGAATTAAAAGAAATGCACCTATGAAAATCTTATATGCCATACAGGGAACAGGGAACGGTCACCTGAGCCGTGCCCGTGATATTATTCCCATTCTGCAACGCAAAGGAACAGTGGATCTGCTCATCAGCGGAAAACAGGCGGATGTGGAATTGCCTTATCATGTGAAATACCGTTTTGATGGGATGGGTTTCGTCTTCGGCAAAAAAGGTGGGGTTGATCTTTTCTCAACCTACAAGGAATTAAATTTTAAAAATCTGATGACGGAAGTCAACCAGCTTCCGGTGGAGGATTATGATCTTGTCATCAGTGATTTTGAACC
>CAILMK010000283.1 GCA_903835275.1 uncultured bacterium
CATTGTTTTTGGTAGCCAAATTCCTTATTGTACTAATGGATGTAATATAGATATGATGTTCTATACCAAAAGTACGGTGTACGAATCCTATCCTGATTCAGCGCAGTACGTGAAATTGAAAAATCAACATTTCAGGATTGCGGCTTTTACAGGTCCGGAGCTGCCATCATACCTCAATTCAGATACAAGTATTATAAAACTGAATGAGAAAATAAAGTAGTTGATTTATTTGACAATTGCAAATATTTCCAACAAATAAAATAAAACAATTTCAGGGTATTTGCTTCACTGTAACAGTCAAGATTCTATACATTTACTGATACACTTTGCCCTTATTGTATTATCTTTGCAACGGAATATCAACGTAAATGAAGTATTTAGTTTTATCATTATTATTGTTTTGTCTTTTTTCATGTGATCAGCTCGGCGATAGCCAGGATGAGTTATCAAAAACCGAAATTAAAAAGATCCCCGGAAAATATTACGGTTCGCTTGCCTGTCCTGATGGCGGCGCACTCAGGACTACCATAATTCTTGCCAAGAACAAAACATATACAGCAGATTATTATAACTGGAACACAAACTCCAACCGCAGTGAAAAAGGCAATTGGAAAATTGTAGGCGATACCATGATCGTTATCCGTAATATCTGGGGCGCATCAGCTTATTTCAAGATCTATCCGGAATATGAATTGAGGGAAATGAATAGCAAAGGCAAGGAAATTCCCCATGAACTCAGCAAGGGGCTAAAAAGATCTACAGCGGGAAATAAATTATAACTGCCCTGAACAGTGCATTGGCAATTTATTATATACTCAAAATAAATCTTTCCCACCTTATCCGTAATCCGTAATCAATTCATAATTTTACCTCGTTAAAATTAAACAATATGTCATATAATCTTTTGAAAGGAAAAAGAGGGATCATTTTCGGTGCGTTGGATGAAAAATCTATTGCATGGAAAGTAGCCCAACGCGCTCATGAAGAGGGTGCTCATTTTACACTGACCAATACTGCCCTTGCTCTGCGCATGGGTACCATCAATAAACTTTCAGAAGAGTGTAACGCAAAGATCATTGCTGCTGATGTAACGGTTTTGGAAGACCTGGAAAACCTTTTTAAGGAATCTCAAGAGGTTCTGGGTGGCAAGCTTGATTTCGTATTACATTCCGTGGGTATGTCGCCGAATGTTCGTAAAAAACGTCCATATACCGATCTGAATTACGAATTCTACCAAAAGACACTGGATATTTCAGCCATGTCACTGCATAAGGTATTGCAAACAGCCATGAAACAGGACGCACTGAATGAATCTGCATCTGTAATCGCTCTTACCTATATGGCTGCACAACGCACCTTCCCGGACTATAGTGATATGGCGGAAGCCAAGGCGATGCTTGAATCCATCGTACGTAGCTTCGGATATCATTATGGGGTTGCTAAAAAAGTGCGCGTTTATTCTATTTCACAATCCCCTACTGCAACTACGGCAGGAAGCGGTGTCGGTGGATTCGATGCATTTTTTGACTATGCAGATAAAATGTCTCCGCTTGGAAATGCTTCCGCAGATGAATGTGCGGATTATTGCATTTGCCTCTTCTCTGATCTGACCAAGAAAGTTACCATGCAGAATCTCTTCCATGACGGCGGTTTCTCAAGCACCGGGATCAGTGCAGGTATTATGGATAGCTTCGGGAAGTAGTCTGAACTAGGATTCTTAGGATTAAAGGATGGACAGGATAAATACTAAACCTCGTAGTGATAAAAGCTACGAGGTTTTTTTATTTCGAAATTCTAAATTCATGGGCTAAAACTTTTGCATGTAGCAAAATATCCTATCCATCCCTTCATCCCATATCCGCCGCGTCGGACTAGTTCAGACAATAAAAGAAAAGCCTCCCGATTTATCAGGAGGCTTTCTCTTTATAGAACATTATCAAATATTATTCTTTATCCTTGGCAGGTTCATCTTTTTTACCTGCTTCGGGATTATCATCTGGTGGAGTTGGTGCGGAAGATGTTGGAGGCACAGGAGGAGTTCCCTTTTCAATTTTGAACTTGAGTTCTCTTTCCTTTTCTTTGCCATTTTCATCCTTGCTTTCTTTTGCAAGATCAACTACGATGGTATCTCCTTCAGAAATTTCTGACTTGAGGATTTCCTCAGCGATCGGATCCTCCAGATACTTCTGGATCACA
>CAILMK010000284.1 GCA_903835275.1 uncultured bacterium
GGCATTTTTTTCAGTGGGCCCACCTGGGCTTGAACCAGGGACACCTTGATTATGAGTCAAGTACTCTAACCAGCTGAGCTATAGGCCCGATTTTAAAGGACAGCAAAATTAGTACTTTTGCAGCAGGAATTAAACATGATATGACTAAAAAAATCAATTCAATTATATTTGACCTGGGCGGAGTGCTTTATGACATTGATGTTCAACTTAGTGTAAAAGCATTTGAAGAGTTGGGATTAAAGAGCTTTGATGGCTTATACTCACTGAAAGAGCAAAGTCTGCTCTTTGACGAACTCGAAACGGGAGTCATTGATAAGGCTGAATTCATTAAAAGGATGAATCACTTTTCAGGTTTGAGCCTGAATGAAAAACAGGTCGTGAACGCGTGGAACAGCCTCTTGATTGGCGTTAAACCGGAAACGATTGCCATATTAAAGGAATTGCGAAAAGAGTATAAAATTTTTCTGCTAAGTAATACGAACGAAATTCATCTGGAATGTATTAATAATTATATGAATACCGTTTACGGCATAAATAATTTGTCCTCCTTGTTTGATAAAGCATATTATTCTTGCCGCTTGGGAATGCGAAAGCCCGGTAAGGAAATATACGAATATGTAATTAATGATGCAGGCATTAATGCGCAGAAAACAATTTTTATAGATGACAACAAGGATAATATTATTTCGGGCAATAAGGCAGGCATCCTTAGCGTGTTGATGGAAAGAGGGGCAGATTTGCAGGCACTCCTAAATAATCAGGGCATTTTGTCCCAATAAGTAAAACCGGATGACTATAAAGGATACACGGCAATTATTGAAGGATACTTATAAATCCTGGTCTTCCCATGATTCCGGGACAATGGCGGCAGCCCTTTCATATTACACTGTTTTTTCTATCGCCCCTGTATTGGTTATTATTATTGCCGTAGTGGGATTGATATTTGGCAGAGAAGCAGTCAGTGGACAAATTTACGCTCAGGCGAAGGATATGCTCGGGAGTCAGTCTGCAGAGCAATTGCAAACAATGATCAAGGCGGCATACCAACCTGGAAAGAATACAATTGCAACTATAATAAGCATCGCAGTTCTTATCGTAGGAGCTACATCAATATTGCAGCAATTGCAACTTTCCCTAAATACTATTTGGGACGTAAAGGCAAAACCAAATCTTGGATGGATGAGATATATCCGTGACAGGATTCTTTCCTTCGCCTTTATATTATCCATGGGATTTTTGTTGTTGGTTTCCCTGGTTGTGAATGCAGGACTTGCAGGGTTATCCGGTTTACTTTCAAGACAATTTCCGTCTTTTCCGGTTTACTTTATGAGTGCGTTGGAACTTGTGATTTCTTTTTTAATAATCAGTGGAATGTTTTGCGTAATGTTTAAATACATCCCTGATGCAAAAATCAAATGGAGGGAAGTGAGGATAGGAGGCATCGTCACAGCCTTACTTTTTACCGGTGGTAAATATCTGATCGGATTGTATCTGGGAACTGCAAATGTTGCATCTACATTCGGTGCGGCAGGCTCCATCGTTATCATTTTTGTATGGATATATTATTCCTCACAAATACTTTTCATAGGAGCGGAATTTACAAAGGCGTATGCGTGCCGTGATGGGAATATTATTGAACCCAGTGATTATGCAGTAAAAATAAAAACCGTTGACATGGAACAGAAAACAACCGAAAGCCATGAGGAATTCACAGACCGCGCTGAAAAAGTAGTCGAAAAAAGCAAAGAGCCGATTACAAAATAATCAACCACTCTTCGCTGCCGCGAGCATCCGCTCGTGGCAAACCAAGCATTTCGTATAACTGCGAGCGGACGCTCGCAGGAGCGTTTTATAGTATTTATACAGTAAACTCTATTCCCTGCGCCAATGGCAGATCTGTTCCGTAATTGATCGTATTCGTTTGCCTGCGCATATACGCCTGCCAACTATCCGAGCCTGATTCCCTGCCGCCGCCGGTTTCTTTTTCACCGCCGAATGCACCGCCGATCTCCGCACCTGATGTGCCAATATTTACATTGGCAATTCCGCAATCAGAGCCGCGTGCTGAAAGATAAATTTCCATCTCACGCATATTCATCGTGAATATGGAAGAGGAGAGTCCCTGACTCACGTCGTTCTGTATATGGATGGCTTCTTCAAGCGTTTTGTATTTGATCAAATATAAAAGTGGTGCAAATGTTTCTTCCTTTACTATAGGTAAATCATGTGCTACTTCCGCGATGCACGGATTTACATAACAACCATTGGAGAATAATTCACCGTGCAATGCTTCTTCCCCGCAAAGTATATTTCCTCCGGAAGCTTTTACTTCCCCGATGGCTTTGGAGAATAATTTCACTGCATCCTTATCAATCAACGGACCTACAAGTGTGCCATTTTCCAACGGGTGTCCAATTTTGATTTGCTTGTAGGCGTTAACAAGTTTTTCCTTGAAGGCATCATAAATGCTTTCGTGTATAATGAGCCTGCGCGTACTGGTGCAACGTTGCCCTGCCGTTCCTGCAGCGCCGAAAAGTACCGCTCGCAAAACCATATCCAGTTCAGCGCTTTGGGTTATGATGATGGCGTTATTTCCACCAAGCTCAAGCAGGGTTCTGCCAAGGCGTTCCGCTACAACCGGACCGATTTTCTTACCCATTCTGGTAGAGCCGGTAGCAGAGATCAACGGAATGCGTTTGTCCTTTGTCATCCATTCGCCAACCTTAAAATCTCCGTTCACCAGGCAGAATATTCCTTCCGGCAAATCGTTTTCTTTTAAAACTTCTGCAACAATATGTTGAACGGCAACTGAACAAACTGGGGTCTTTTCGGAAGGTTTCCAGATACAGACATCCCCGCAAACAGCCGCCAGTATTGCATTCCATGACCAAACGGCAACCGGGAAATTAAAGGCAGTTATAATGCCTACAGGGCCAAGAGGATGCCATTGTTCAATCATTTTATGGTTGGCGCGTTCAGAAACGATCACTTTGCCATACAATTGTCTGGAAAGTCCAACTGCAAAATCGCAGATATCGATCATTTCCTGTACTTCGCCCAGCCCTTCCTGTAGGATCTTTCCCATTTCGTAGGAAACGAGCTTGCCAAGAGGCTCCTTATATTGACGCAGTTTATTCCCTATCTGCCGTACAATTTCCCCGCGTTTTGGTGCAGGAATGGTGCGCCAGTGTAAAAAGGCTTCCTGCGCCTTTTTAACTACCTGCTCATATTCTTCCTGTGTGGTAACACCAACCTTTGCAATTGGTTCTCCGTCAGCGGGAGAGTATGACCAGATGAAATCACCGCCCCCCGGAAAATGTTTTTGTCCTGTGGATGCGCCCGGATTTTCGGCCTGGATGCGTAATTGGAGAAGAAAGTCTCTGTTGATCATGATAATCTTTACTTTTTAGACGTTCACAAAGATAAGCAGATGGCAGTGAAATCTCAATCCTGACAGTTTATTTAAAGATTTTACCCTTTAGGATGCATTTTCGGTAGTATTTTTGTTGCTATTGATATAGAGAATTCCAACTTGAAGAAATTATTGCTCATATTTGTTTTATTCCTGGGTGCATTACCTGCATTCAGCCAGGGGAATTTTGATGAAACCCTGGCAGCGGAATATTACCGTCGCGGTGAGTATGACAAGGCGGCGGTGGTTTATAAACGCCTCTTTGATAATAATCCAACAAATAACTTTTATTATGAAAGTTATTTCAATGCAATGACGGAGATCAAAAATTTCAAGGACCTGGAAAAGGACCTGAAAAAAGTCATCAAAAAATCAGACAAGACAGGGGACTATTACAAGATCGACCTTGGATACGTTTATATTCTTGACGGTGATGAAAAATCAGCCCATAAGGAATTTGATGATGTAATAAATCATCTGCCTGATGATGAGGAATATATTTCTTACATAGCTTCTTTATTTGTTCATAGGGAACAAACTACTTATGCACTGAATACTTACCTGAAAGGTCGGAAGATCCTTAAGAGTGAATATGCATTTATTTCCGAGGTGGCGGATATTTATCATATCCGTAAGGAGTACCAGAAAATGATTGATGAATATGTCAATCTCATGGATCATCAACCGGGATCATTTGAAGAAGTAAAAGGAAAATTGCAGCAGGTAGTTGCCGAAGATGAACCGTACGAATTATTCCGCAAGGTGGTTCTTAAGCGCGTACAGTCCAACCCGGACAATGTTACCTATTCCGAATTATTAAGCTGGCTCTTTTTGCAGCGCAAGGATTTTAATTCCGCGTTCATGCAATTACGCGCATTGGATAAAAGATTAAAAGAAGGCGGCAGGCGATTGATAGACCTTGCCGGCATTACTACTGATTACCGTGAGTTTGATCTTGCTGAAAAAATATACCAGAGCGTTATTGACCAGGGGCCCGAAGCGATATTTTATGTTCCTGCGCGGAAGGGATTGCTCGAAATAAAATACATCAAGGTAACTGAAACGGCTAACTATACTCAGGAAGATGTGCAAAGCCTGATAAATTCTTATCAGGAATTCCTGAATAATTATGGAATGGCACGTCCTGAAAGCGGGGAAGTGGTTTTAAAACTTGCCGCTGTTGAAGGACTTTATAGAAATAAATTGCAGGAAGCAATAGATCTGCTGGAGAAATTTGTCTTGTCTTCAGGAAATAAACAATTGCTGGGGAAAGCAAAACTTGCCCTGGGTGATTATTATCTTTTGAATAATGAAATATGGGAATCTACCCTGCGGTATTCACAGGTGGAAAAAATGTTTGAGGGCGATCCGCTGGCGCACGAAGCGAAATTCAGGAATGCAAAGCTTGCCTTTTATAACGGGGAATTTGAATGGGCTACCGCGCAACTGGATGTATTGAAAGGTTCCACTTCTGAACTGATTGCGAATGATGCGCTGCAACTTTCATTGCTGATACAGGAAAATACCGTGGATTCCAATGACGCACCTTTGCGTTTGTATGCCTCTGCGGAATTAATGATCTTCCGGAATGATTTTGATAATGCAAGCAAAAAACTTGATTCCATCACTTCCCAATATCCCGGTCATTCACTCGAAGATGATATGTGGATGTTGCGTGCACAGATGGCTTTGAAAAAAAGGGATTATAGTGGCGCATTTGAATTCTACGAAAAAGTCTATACCAAATACGGGGATGATGTTCTGGCAGACGATGCACTTTTCAAGGCGGCACAATTGGAGGAGAAATTCCTGAATAATCCCGCGAAGGCCAAGGAACTCTACGAAAAACTCCTCACCGACTATAAAGGCAGCGTCTATGGTGTGGAAGCCCGTAATCGTTTCAGATTACTGCGCGGCGACGCAGTGAATTGAGGATAGTAAGTTAACTTACTATAGCTCAAAAATTTCTTTATCCCTCCAATGCAAAAACTCCGCATCGAAACAAATCGCCTTTTGATAAGGAATCTAAGCCTCTCTGATCTGGAGGATTTTCATCTTTACCGTTCCAATGAAGATATCGCAAAATACCAGGGATTTTATGTAATGGATTTGAAGCGGGCAAAAGAATTTATTGAGGAGCAAATGCCCCGATCCTTCGGGGAACCCGGTCTGTGGGCGCAATACGGAATTGAAAATAAATCCACCCAAAAACTTATTGGCGATTGTGCCATCAGGCGGGATGAAAACAATATTCAGGTGGCGGAAGTTGGAATTACTATTTCGCACCTGCATCAAAGAAACGGATATGCAAAAGAAGCGATGCGTGGGATATTTTCTTTTTTATTCAGCAAACAAAATATTCATCGCATTGTAGAAACCGTAGATGCGGAAAATTTTGCATCTGTAAAACTTATGGAGAGTCTTGGTTTGCAAAAAGAAGAACATTTAATTGAAAAAGTATTCTTCAAGGGAAAATGGAGCCATGAAATTCAGTATTCA
>CAILMK010000285.1 GCA_903835275.1 uncultured bacterium
CCTCCAGTATTTTTTCAAAAGGCTCTACAAAATAAAGCGCATTCAAAACTTCATATTCCACTTCTGTAAATTTCATTCTACTTTTCTTCCTTTCCAGTTATATTTTCCAAAATTACCATAAATACCGATAAAGAGTACATATACTATATGCATCGCCGAAGCAGGAATGCACCATTTCAATAATTTTCTTTCGCCAAAAAAGGGCACCACCTCTCTGTAAAAAGCATATTCGGTGATTACCTTTACTCCAAAAATAAGCAGAAAGAAAGTAAAAAATATAGGCTTGAAAAAACCAATAATAAATATTGCCAGTATGCCCAGATTGAACAAATAACTTAATGCCAATATAAGCGTTACTTTCTTGTTTTCATATTTTGTGCTCTTGGAAACCCATCGTCTGCGCTGTGCAATAAATTCAGCAAGCGTTTCACAGGGATGAGTGTGTACTATTGCATTTTCATTCTTTAAAAATTTGATTCCCGATGGATACATAGCATGAATCTTATGCATCAGTAATTCATCATCCCCGGAAGCTATAGTATCAATTCCTGCAAATCCTCCTACTTCATAAAAAACATCTTTGCGATAAATCAGATTTGCGCCATTACAAAGTATGGGTGCTTTCCTTTCTATACATGCCGCGCCAATGGCTATCAATCCAAGAAATTCCAGTGCCTGTGCCAGCTGGAAAAACCTTTCATTATACGTAAATGCCACGGGAGCGGAAATCAAAACAGCATTCTTCTCTACGATAAAAGAAGCAATTGTTTGAAGCCACTTATTGTTTCTGCTGCAATCAGCATCCGTAGTGATGATCCATTCGTATTTGCTGTTTTCAATTCCCTTGCTGATTGCTGCTTTTTTATAGGAATTATTGGTCTGCCCCGAATACGCAGACATCGAAATTATCTGAATATTAAATTGTGTGTTTTCAGCAATAAATTCCTTTACAAGTTTTTCAGTATCATCCTCGGAAAAATCATCCAATACAATTATTTCAAATAACGAAACCGGATATTGCTGATTGATAACTCCTCTTAAACAATTAATAATAGTTGCCTCTTCATTTCTTGCAGGAATAAGAATGGAAAACGCAATGTTTGCTGAATATATTTCCGGTTTAAATTCATCGAGGGAGTTCCATCCTCTCCTGAAATATTCAAATAATAATATATAAAAGAGCGCAAGCCCGAGAATAATAAATATGAGAGTTGCTAATGCCACCCGGATATTATTTCTGCAGATTTACAGAATGAGCAACACTGTTTTTTCTTCCCAGTTTTACCATTAAAAGAAACACCAGTCCAAACACACCCGGGAGTGCGAGGTTAATAAACCAAAGGGAATAGGATGCGGCAACAATTGCCGTTAGATTTGTAGTATACGCTTTGAAAAAGAAAATCGCTGTAGCCCCGCGTACACCAAGTTCGGTGAGTGTAGTGGTAGGGATAGCCGTCTGGATCAGGTAAATTAAAAAGAGTAAAAGGAATCCGTCTACAACAGGCACCTTTATTCCGAATAACCACGACAATAAAATGTACTGCGAACAAAAAACAAGGTAACGCAGAAAAGAAAGATTTAAAACTTTTGCAAGATCCTGTTTTGAATAATGTTTATATTCCCGTGCATATTTTTTCACGGGCTTCAACCAGTGATATTCAGGAATAAATTTCCGCACTTTACTGATGTGAAAAAACAGGAAAAACAATACCGAACTCAATACGATGAAGAGAAGAAACGCCGCGGAAAAAAGATAATAATTCCCCAGTACATAGCCAAGGTAATACAGCAACCCGATGCAACCCAAAACAAGGGTAACGATCAGTTGTGCCGCACTTCCGGCAAGCGTTGCAAATATGCCTTTCATACGCAGTCCTTCGGGGACAAAAAGCACCCTGCCGATGTATTCGCCTGCCCTGTTAGGAATCCATAAACTAACGGAAGTTCCTGCCAGTATCGCCTTGAATGCCGTTGAAAAACTTACCGGAATAAATTTACCGATTAGTATTTTCCACTTCATTGCTTCAATGCCCCAGTTGATGGCAATCAGTCCAATGCTCAGTGATAAAAGAATGCTGGCTTTGCCACCGTAAAGGGAATTTTTAAGCAGCGCTACGGAATTGGCAAAATCCTTGTTGAGCCAGATATGCGCGTATAAATACCAGAGGGTAATTCCTGCGATGACCAGGCGAAGCATGAGGTATATAGCCTTCAGCGCCTTGCTTCCCGTAAGGAAAGAAAAAGCATTTTTTTGAATCGCATTTTTACCTGAAATACCCGGCGTCATTAATCCCAAGTTAAGTATTATAAATCAAAGATAAGGAATTTTTAAAAGAATGGGACAAATATGCCTGAATTACAACACTAACTCGGTGAATTGCAACTCATAAAGCTTCCTGTATAAGCCTCCCTGTGCCAGCAATTCCTCATGTGTTCCGCGTTCTTTTATATAGCCTTTATCCATTACAATGATCTGGTCGGCATTCTGGATAGTGGCGAGCCTGTGCGCAATAACGATGGATGTGCGCCCTTTCAGAAGCACTTCGGTAGCGTTCTGGATCATCTCCTCGGTTTCCTGATCAATACTGGAGGTCGCCTCGTCAAGGATGAGAATCTTAGGATCTTGTATAATGGCTCGAATAAAGGAAATCAACTGCCTTTGTCCCGTAGATAAAGTGGCACCGCGCTCCTGCACCTGATATTCATATCCGCTGGGAAGACGTTCAATAAAATCATGTGCGCCTACCAGTTTTGCGGCATGAATAATTTCATTTTTGGAAATGTTATCGTTGTAGAGGCGGATATTATTTATGATGGTATCTGAAAATAAAAATACATCCTGTAAAACAACAGCAATATTTTTCCGCAACCATTCCAGTTTATAATCTTCAATCTTTATATCATCAATAAAAATATTTCCATCCTGATACGGATACAGGCGGTTTATCAAATTCACTATGGAAGATTTTCCTGCGCCGGTATGTCCAACAATTGCAAGCGATTTTCCCTCTTCAATTTCAAAGGAAATTTCCTTTAAAACACGGTCGTCATCATTATAGCCGAATCCAACATTTTGAAAACTTACCTTTCCTTTTATTTCAGGGGTCAGCGTACCATTATCCGAAATAAAATCTTCTGAATCCAATACCTGGAATACACGGTCACCGGAAACTATTCCCATTTGCAGGGTATTGAATTTATCAGCAATTTGCCTGATAGGACGAAAAAGCAGATTGAAGAAAAGAATAAATCCGACAAGTGTACCGAAAGTCAAAGTCCCACCAATCATCGCACTGGCACCATACCAAACCATCAAGGCAATGGCTATAGATGACAAAACTTCAATCACCGGGACAAAAACTGAATCCGCGAAGATTGAACGGATATTAGCATCACGATGACGCTTATTTATCTCGTGGAATTTTTTCATTTCCTCTTCTTCGCGATTGAATACCTGCACGATCTGCATACCCGTAATATGTTCCTGTAAAAAGGCATTCAACCTGCCTACCTGGGTACGCACGTCCTGAAAAGCTTTCTTTACACTTTCCTTAAAAAAATACGCTGCTAACCATAAAAAAGGAAGCACCGAAAGGCTGATCAGGCTCAGGCGCCAGTCCTTATAAAACATGACCACCAAAACCGCGATCATCACTAAAAGATCTGACATGATACTGAAAAACCCTTCGCTGAAAATATCCGCGATCGTTTCTATATCCGATACAGTGCGCGTGATCATAGTACCGACCGGAGTGCGGTCGTATACTTTTAAGCGAAACTTTAGAATATGCTGAAAAACACTTCTCCTCAAACGTAAAATGGCCATTTGCCCCAACCATGCCGTGCTATAACTCTGGGAATAACTGATAAATGACTGCGCAACAAGCAGGAAAAGAAGAATGGCACATACCTCTACAAAACCATTTGGGACACGGGGTATCACATAATGATCGAGGGCATACTGAACGCCAATAGGAGTGGCAATACTTACCGCCGCAAGCAATATCGTGAGTATAGTGGCCCATGCAAATGTCCACTTATAATCCGACACCAGGCCTAATACCCTGCGCAGAACACGGAGATCAAATGCTTTACCGGTGACTTTATATTCGAATGCCAATGTATAGGTTTAAGATGCAAAATTGGGCAATTTCCCTGATACAAACTAATATTTTACCAATATCATAAAAAGCCCAGGATGTAACCGCTTATAGCTGCGCCAAATATGATCCACATGGTATTGATGTTTTTGAGGTAAAAAACACAAAAGGCTCCAGCGCAACCAATGAGTATTGACTTCCAGTCTGTAAAAGTTTCCTGTCCCATTTTTATGGCAACAACAAACATTAAAGCTACTGCTGCTACATTCACTGCATCAATGAAGGATGAAGCAATAGCGGACTTGCGTATTTTTTTTACCAATGGATTCAATAACGCTACGAAAACGAATGATGGCAGGAAAATAGCCGTAGTCGCAAGCAATGCTCCTGAAACTCCGCTCAATTGATAACCGATAAAAGTAGATGCCGATAAAACCGGACCGGGCGTGAATTGCCCCACCGCGATTGCGTCCATTAATTGCTGCCTGCTTAACCATGCCAGTTTGTGGACCAGTTCATCATCCAGATAAGCGAACAAAACGTAACCGCTCCCAAATAATACGCAACCAATTTTTAAAAATATCCAGAATAATTTACTGCCTGAAAAAGTGATATTCGGTGAAGCCTGCAACAAGACAAAAGGAAAAAACATTTTTATATTGCTTTTCTTCCCATAGGCCATTAGCAAACCTGCAATTCCCGCGGCGAGAATAAGTAAAACTTCATTCACTCCGAAATATGCAGATACCAGAACAGCAATTCCGATCATCCACAGTAAATAATTCTTGAATGCTTTTTTACCGAATTTAATAACCGCATCGGCGATGATGATAATTACGACAGGTTTTATTCCATAAAAAACAGATTGTAAAGCCGGCAGGGAATGATATTCCTTATAGAACCATGCAAAGATTCCTGTGATAATAACTGAAGGAAAAATAAAACAAAACCCAGCAAATATCAGCCCCAACCATCCGGCGCGCTCGTAGCCGCAATGAATTGCCATCTCTGTGGAATTAGGGCCGGGAATGAGATTCGTTGCCCCAACAAGATCCAGATAGTGTTCACGCGTAAACCATCCGCGTTTAGTGACCACTTCTTTTTCCATCATGGCAATATGCGCCGCCGGACCACCAAAGGAAATGAAACCCAGTTTCAAAAACAGCAGGGAAACCTCTTTAAGATCTGCTAATTTTTTCATGGTGATTTTTTACTCAGTGTTTTTTAAAATCCTGATCCGGGAATGGTGATTTATCAGGAACCACAATGACATTAAATCCATGATCAGCGGAACGGTGACAGGAATTGCACTGACCTGTCATAAACATGTATGCGCTCTTAAAACCGGAGATATTTTTTGCAGCAATAGCATGTTCAACACTATCCAATCCGGGTTCTATAATTGGTAAATATTTCAGCTCTTTTCTATCATTGCAATATAGTTTTATATCATCGAAAAGTTCCCGCGTTTCATCCATTTCAAATTTTGCAAGTTCCCAGTTTTCCGCATTACCGGCAAACCATAATTTTACATGATGCGTTTGAACGCCCAGCATAAATTCACCCAAACCGGGTTTATAACCTTGTGGAATTTTTTTTTCTAAAGAACCCGATCCGGACTTCTGGACTATTGCTTCCTTAGCTGCCTGTTCGCAGGAACCAAATACAACCAAAAAGAAGAGCAAGAAAAATACATATTTCATACCGGGTAAATTTGACGTAAAAGTCCTTCGGGGTATTTTACATCCCAAAGGTACAAACCTTCTGCCGGAGCAGCGCCATAGGCCTTGCTCCTATCCTTATTCTTAATGATTTCTTCAAATTCCGCAGGAGTTATTTTTCCTTTTCCCACTTCAAACAAAGTACCTGTAACGATACGCACCATACCACGCAGAAAACGATTGGAGGTAATTGTAAATATAAGTTTATTTTCCTCCTGCTCCCATTTCGCAAAAGTGACCGTGGAAAGATGATGTTCTTCGTCGACACTGAATTTACTCAGTGCTTCGAAGTCGGAATATTTTAGCAAAATATCTGCGGCTTCCTGCATTTTCCCTATGTCCGGCTGTTTATAAATTTTACCCGCATACCCAATTGATAAAGGATCTTTTCCAACGCTTGCAAAATATTTATAGGTACGTTCAATTGCATTCCATCTTGCGTTTGCATCGGGAGCAGTTGCCTCAAAAACTTTCTGAACAGCTATATCTATTGGGAGAAAACTATTGATCTTATTAATGAAGTTTTCATGAAGAATTCCATCAAAATCAAAATGAAGAAAATATTTGGCTGCGTGAACACCCGTATCAGTTCTTCCGCATCCTATACAGTAAATTTCCGCTCCTAACTGGAGCGATAATTTTTCATTGAGTATTTGTTGTATTGCAACGGCATTATCCTGTGTCTGCCATCCGTGGTAGGCAGAACCGTTGTACCGAATCTGTAAAAAATATCTCAATTTCGAATTTTATAAAAAAACAAACCTCTAAAGGTTTTGAAACCTTTAGAGGTTTAAAATGGACCAATAATTTAAGAATTCATTATGTCTTCTATTTCTTCAACTTCAATCGGCGAAGGCATCAGATTTATAGCTTTTGAATTTGTAACGAGAAAATCACTTTCTATGCGGATCCCCAGGTTTTCTTCAAGAATATAAATGCCCGGTTCCACAGTGAAAACCATTCCTTCCTTCATAGGTTGGTAACGGCTTCCAAGATCATGTACATCCAGTCCGAGATAATGGGAAGTTCCATGCATAAAATATTTTTTATATGCAGGCATGGCAGGATTCTGATTCTTGATCTCGTCCATGGTCAGTAAACCAAGATCCATCAATTCCTTTTCCATAAGCGCACCTACTTTCTCCTGGTATTCCTTTAGAATAACACCCGGTTTAAGCATATTGCTTGCCGCATGGAATATTCTTAAAA
>CAILMK010000286.1 GCA_903835275.1 uncultured bacterium
ATATCAAATCTATAAACAACGCCATCAGGAAGGATAGTTGCACTGTTAAATCTAAACAAAGGAGGGGACTTGCGAAATGTATTCTTTAAAAACGAGACATTAGTAATTTTTCCAGTATAAGAATTCAAGCAACAAAAAACAGGGTCAGATATCTGATTTAAGAATAAACAATATAGATTATCGTTGACATTGGCTAATATCTTAATCCCGCTATAGTTTTTGATACTATCAAAATTAAGTTTATTGTCCTTGATTTTCTTCCCTGTTGAATCGTACAAAAATTGATGAAAACATTCATCAGTACCTAACTTAATTAGCTCAACGTAATGCCTGGTCAAGTAGAAATCAAATCCAGACCGATTGGGAGTAAATTCAATTGGTGAAATAGATTTAATATCTGTTTGCTTAAAACATAAATTAAAGTGATCAATAAATATAAATCCATTTTTGTCCTGATGCACAATCCTTCCATCTGATTTATATTGGTTTATTACCTTTTGTTTACTCAAAATGTATTCAATTACCTTAGAAGATCTAGAATCGCCTAAAAGGACATTCCCTTCCCCAATAAATTCAAAAAAGTCTATATTTCGAGTTGGGAAAATATCCAGATCTCTTATTTTTTTCCCTAGGCTATCATAAACAAGCACCTTGTTTTCTATTTCATTCGGCACATAGAACAATCCTTTATTTAGCGCAAAACAGATTGGAATTACAAATCCAGTATCTCCTTCAGGGCAATTATTCATGAATAATGAAGGGTTATTCCAAAATTCATTCTTACTTATCTTAAAAAGAGGGCTGCTCTGTAAAATTCTTATTTTACCAGCTTTTTTATCGGCTTCAGATGTTTTTTTGTTAACCTTGCTGGGAGTTTCGCTGCAAGAATACAAAAACAACATAAGAAAAAAATAAATATATTTCATAACCAATTATTTAACTTTTGGAGGTGTCCATATGCCTAAAAACCCACCATGCCCATAAACAGTATCAGTTAACAATGTTGAGAATGCAATATTGGGATAAAATTGCGCTGCATGTCCTTCATAACCATCCCAACCTCCTACCATTGCAAAGTCAACTGTACCATTTTTGTTAACATTTGTAATAATTCCGACGTGACCTCCCCACATCATAATATCGCCAGTTTGAGGTTTGTATTTCCTTAATACTGTTGCAGACAAAGCTAAGGTTTTTTTATCTTCTGCATCATACTTTACTCTATTCGGATCTTTAGCGCCGGCATGATGAAGCTTTAAATGGGTATTATTTTCAATGTTGTACATATGGACTAACATATCAGTAGTCATAGGATATGCCCTATTGGTGCCAAACAAAGATTGCTGCTTAGCTGACATTAAACTAACGGCAATAAAAGTTACACAATCAGACCAACTTGTATTCTCTGATATAATTAATCTATCAGGGTGAAATGATGTATAACGGACATCATCCTTAACCCATTTGGCCTCAAGCTTTATTGCTGCATCAGCTCTTGCTTTTGCTTGGACAGGATCAGCTAACCGAACAGGCCTGGTATCACTCAATTTTAAAGGCGTACCAGGGCGGATAGGGCTTTTATCATCTGTTATGCCATTCCAAGACATTATATCTTGATACGATATTTTGGTATGCAATTCCTCTGTGGCTTTCTGAGCCACACTGCTCAAAGTATCAAAATTATTATTTACCTTATTAAATTTGCCATCTGTAAAATTAGCAGAATCACCACCAGCTGTGTATGTTTTATTCTTAGTATCAAGAGATCCAGAAGCGTGGACATTTGCAGATTGTGGCTCGCCAGGAGTTTCTGCACCATCTAAATCAATATTATTAATTGGTTTATTTGCGGCATAGCTAAATGAGGCTAAATGAGCATATTTTTCAGCTAATGGATCAACGCTATTAAAACGACATATCCAAGGAATATACATACGAAATCCATAGTCAAAAAATCCGGTTTCTTCATCACGCTCTTTACCACAAAATCTATACCTTTTTTTTCCTTGAAATCCAAAACTTGATTCACCAAAAGCATAAAATTCTTCCCTATTAACCAATGATGCTGAACTATCTAAATGAACATTACTTGAATCCAAATGATCACTGAGGATATATTGTACGTTAGGTTTACTATCAAATGCATGTCCAACTCTTATAGTTGCTATTCGCTTTTTGTCATCCATTATATTAAGTAAATTATTTTCCAGAATAGAACCACTAGTTTCAATATAATGCTCCAATACACCATCGTACTTAGTCGTTTTTACTGTACCGCTACTATACCATACTACCTTTTTTATTCGATTTCCACCGGCATCGTATAAGTATTGCGCGTAAACAGTAGTGCTCCCTGAGGCAGTAATATGGAAGCATTTCATCTTGTCAGCAAAGTTCCATTCAAAATAACGAGTATTATTTTCTTGCGTCATATTACCATTGGCATCAAAAACATAAGGATATATACTACCACCAATGGTCATACTGTTTAGTAAATTAGTGCCTACTTGTAAAGTAAAGCTTCGCACAAAGCTTGTACTGGCATAATGAGTGAAGTTTTCCATGTTGCCCATTTTGTCATACTCATAATGTTGGGTATAGGCCGTAGTCATTGTAGGATCATCGTCGCGGGTATAATCATCCCAGAGAGAATTTGAAGATATTCTTTCTCTTCCTGTAGCGGAAAGAAGGCGGTAAATAGGATCATATTCAAATTCCCTCAGCAAAGCATCCTGCCCAAGTGTAGTGCCAGGTATACCACAATTAGTCGTGATATCTTTAATAGACATAATATTCCCAGCCAGATCATAATCATAGGCAAAATCCTGCTGCGTGCCACTATTTGGGGTATATGTATAAGATGAATATGTATATTTTTCGGACTTCAAACGCAGCAAGCGGAAATTGGTATCATCATACACGTAGCGAGTCATCATATTATTGCCATAAGCAATAAGTAATCGCTGCCCCTTGGCATTATAGGCTATTTCATTAACATAGGGTACGCCATCAAGTTCCACCCGCTGCAAGCCGCCTGCTTTATTATAGCTTTGCACCAATACCGCGCGATGTGCAATCACATCCGCCGGATACAGCATGACAGTGACTCTGTTCAGTGCATCATAATTCATATCAGTATCGTAGCTACTGCCCTCTAGGATACTCGTACTAAAACCGGTCCAATCAACCCTATAGCAATTAAACGTACCTATTGGAGTATTTACTCCTGCCAGTATCGTATTATCATCTATCATCCAACGAGATTTAGTCAACATATTACCCTTGAAATCATATTCATGCATTACGAGCACACCAGCTTCATCATATTGCTCATACAATTTGCCATAAAGATTCCATGTTAAGGTGGCTGACGAAGTAAAACCGGTTTCCGTGAGATTATCCCCGAATACGCTGTGCTGACGCAAGTCCGTATGAGTAGCACTGCTATCGTCCCGTACCCAAAGGTTTATTGGTCGATGAATTGGATCATATGAATGTAGTATCAACCCTCCTTTGGCATCTTTATTTTCAATGGGCCTCATGCTTGCATCGAATATGCTTATTTTTTCACCTCCGTCAATATGGTTGGTCCATAAAACATTAGCTCCTGGATCGTCCTTATTTGTTTTGGGTTTCAAGTCGTATGTATGTTCAAACGAAACCCGTCCAAGTGCATCAGTTATCAAAAGCACGTTGCTACGTATATCATAATCATATAGCATGACTATTTCATCAATTGCGCTTGTACCATAATTCCAATTCCGATCTACGCTCCTAATAGCCCTACCCATACAATCCACTTCGACGCTCTTCGGTGTATTCAAATGTTCGTTTGGCGTAAGCCCCTGCCCCCCCAAACGCCTACCTGCATTATCATTGAGATCATATGTAAACGTATCCCAAGGATTAGGATCATAATTTTCCGGGCTGCCCAAGTTGGTAATATTTCCGTACCAAATAGTCTGCTCCGTGGCATCAGGGTTCAGTGTACGAATGGAATGTCCTTGGGAATCGTAGAACATGACTATCTTCTCACCTATCCCCATACCTCCTATTGGCTGCACAAAATCAAAACCGGTATCAAAAAAAGGCTCGTATTTTTCCACGAGCATTCCTTTGTTATTATACACCTGCCACCCACTCACCACTACATTAATATCGGTAGTGCTGCTATTGAATGTGCCTACAGCGGGTTGATTAATGCCACTCTGACTAGCTGGCAATCGGGAAGATCCAAAAATATCGCTACCGGTATTCAGTAATAATAATTCTTCAGCCTGGGTGCGGGTTTGTATCAATCTTCCAAAGCCGTCTGAATACACACAATGTACAATTGTATCATCATTTATCCCATCCTGTATATGATTCTCGCGCTTGGTAGTTTTTACCCAGACGGGACCGCCCGTATTTATGAAATTAAGGAAGTCATACTCCATCTGTACACAAGGCAAATAATACCTGTAATAATCCATCAATCCGCTTGCAGCACTTAAGGGCGTAGTACGAATATCGCCGATAGATTCAGTGGATTTGCCGATTAGTGCATAAGCGTGCATTAAACCCAATGGAGAAAAAGCATAGGCAGTCCTGTTTCCATTGGGATCTGTGACTATGGAAGCCTGCAATACTCGGTAATCATAATTCGCATTGGTTTCTATTCCTATTGCATCAATCACCGTAATTGGGAATAATTTGTAACTATCAAAGGTAATGTCTGTGATATTTCCAAGCGGATCCTTTATGTCTAATATCATTCCTTTGATATTTGCAGAAGAGGCGTGGAAATCAAATTTATTCCGTGTTGTCTGAGTATAATAATAATCTATGCTGCCAACAGTTTCCTTTATATATCCTGCGTAATCCAGAACCGTAGCTTGGAAATCCGAAGGATATTCAGAGCCCCAGGTAGTACCCCCAGCAGTATTTTCAATATAGCTGGGAATGGCACCATAGGCATCCATCAATATGTCACTTGTTAAAATAAGTGTTTCAGATTTTACAAGTGCCCCATAAAGCCCAATACTTCCAAATGATAAACCATTGTATTCATCCCCTGTTGTCCCGTCATAATAATTCCTTGTTCTTCCAATCAATGGGTCGGCAGAATTCGGACCATTGGCAATTACATATCTTCCAAACTTAATTGCATCGTCGGTGGTACGGTGAATGATTTCATAGCTTTCCGCTTTACTAACCCTGCCCACCATAAACTGGTAATCGGGAGTCATTCCATCAATATCATGATCCACCTCAATAAAATCACTGGTACTATAAGAACTCAAAAAAGAATGTATAGCTCCTGGGTTGGCAAAATTCACACCACGTTTTACTGCAACACTAATGCTTCTGGTTGGCGCTCCATAATTGGTATAGTCCCCACTAAAACTAAATTGTGTCATTGGGTCTGTACCACGCTCCCATTGGGTTGTTCGCTCTCCTTCAGAAATAGGAAAAAATATTTTTCGTGTAGCGAGCAGGGGTGCTTCCTTATAACCGGAAATGCCAAGTCCATCAAATGAGATGAGCTTTTTCATTTCTTCTGTCGTATTATCTTTCAAGCACCTTATTTCAGTAACCCCATGCAATCCTTCTGTAACCGTGTAGGGCTTGTCCTGTCTGGTTGTTCCATCCAGGGCATAAAGCTCAGTCCTGAGTACACTACCCCGCATTGTGCGAAAAGCATCTCGTCTGTCATTAATACTCAGGTTATTCAATAATCCCATTGTAGTAACTGTCCTTGAAAAGGCCTGGGTATCCCCACCCCAGTATTCATTGGTAAAATCCGGCTCATGCCATCCGGCAGTGTCATCACTGGATATACCGGGTAAACTGACCACCTAAAACCGGAGCAAATTGACCAGTGATTTTGCTGGCGAGATTTACGTTCATTTTAGCTGTTTAGGGTTGTTTAAAAAAGTTCATATCATTACAAAGTTAGTATTCATTTTCC
>CAILMK010000287.1 GCA_903835275.1 uncultured bacterium
AAATCATGAATTATGATTTGCTCTTAAATTTCAGTAACCCCCGACTTTCGTCGGGGGCGGAATACAAAAACACGCTTGGGCTTTAGCCCAACATATGAAGAGTTGGGCTAAAGCCCGGATAATTTTTTGTCAAACTACCCCCCCGCTAAAGCGAGGGGGTACTCAAAAACAAAATTTCTGTTTATCCAAGTTTGAAATTTCCATATGCTCCATTTCTCCCTACATATATCCGGTAAAGTACAAGGCGTTTTCTTTCGTGCAAAAACCAAAGACAAGGCTGATGTACTTGGAATAAATGGTTTTGTACTTAATGAAAAAGATGGTTCTGTTTATGTGGAATGCGAAGGAGAAGAAAATGTCCTGAAAGAATTTATTTTATGGTGTCATCATGGTCCTTCAAGGGCGAGAGTGGATAAAGTGGAGATGACAGAAGGGGATATAAAGGGGTTTGTTGGGTTTGTGGTCGCTAGATAAAAACCACCCCGCCCTTCGGGCACCCCTCCTAAAAACAGGAGGGGAAATTTAAAAATCTTCGATTTTTTAAGTGAACTCTCAGAAGTGTTTTTTCTCGTAATTTGGAATTCGTAATTGATTTTATAACTTATCAATAATCACCGACACATTCCCCTTGCCATACACCACTGCTTTCATGGAAGTGGGGGTAAGGTAAATTCCCTGCGGTATCAAAGTGCTGATGGTTCCTTTCAGCAATACTGAATTATTGATGCGTCCGTTTTGATTCAGGCCATCCTGTACCATTTTACGCGCTTCTTCAATCTTGTCTTTTATAGGGAACTGCACTTTCTCCTGTATCTTTTGCATAAAGCCAATCCTGGTGATCCAGCTTGCAGATTTCAGCAGGATATCAGTGGTCTTTACATTAAATCCAAAGTTTTTTACCTTGATGGTTTGTGTAGCATCATCATAATAAGGAAGGCCTTGTAAAAACACATTCCCATGAATTCTCTTGGAGAATAGCCCGCGTCCTGCGCGGCCTTCAATGTCCAGCCTCACCACTACTGCATCCGGACTACCAAATATTTCAGCATCCTTTACATTGATCTGGTATTTGCCATTTTCAAATTCAAAAAACTTGCCTACAAATTGTTCCTTCACATATTTTGTTGCCACGTCATAGGGGATCTCCCCTGAAAGAAAGACTTCAAAATCATCCCCTATTTTATTATCAATGATAAGATCGGGCAATTTTTCATTGACGGTAACGGCAGGTTTCATTCCTGTATAAGTATTGATATAGGAACGTATCCCCACTTTTACATTGATCTCATTTTTCCTGCATTGTATAGGGGAAATCCTTATTTCCACAGGAGATATAGCCAGCCATGCATCATGGTCCTTATCCAGTAAAACGGGTTCTTGTATATCCGTCCAGGCTTTTTGTACCTTGCTTTTTATCTCCACCCGTTTTTGTATTTCCTTATCCAGAATCGTGGAAACATTATCCAGTTGCTTATCCAGGATAGGTTCTAAAATTTTCGATATGGGAATGCTGATGGGGCCCAGTTCTATATAGGGTTTTCTGCCCCATTCGTACTCTGTTTTTGTCTTGGAAGTCACCTGCCAGCTGTTATTGAGAGCAAGGGATGTTTTACTTTTTACCGTGATATCAAATTCGGTGCTTTTGCTTTTGCCAATCTTCGGACATGCATCGCAAAGGTTAAGTTCATATTTTGCCATTGCATATACGTGAATTGGCAGCGTATAGATCAACTGGTCATTATCCGCGGTGATCGTAACATTTCCTGTCCGGCTCACTGTGATGGCAAAGTGATCATCATCGGGATTATCATCTTTATAGAGAATAACATCCAGTTCGCGGTTGGCAAGAGCTTCCAGTTGTTTTACCTGCAAAGTAAGCGGGACGTTAATGGTAGAAGCCTTGCTTTCAAATTTGGGAATCGCAACCACCTTATTAGGCGATTCAGTATTGATTTTAGTGCCTTTGCAGGCATCTAAAAACAGGATGCCAAATAAAAGTATTATTATCCGTGCAAAAGATTTTTTATAAATTTTCATTGGTGCAAATTTACATATTGAATATTTATTTTGAAGACAAATATTCACTTGCAATATGCTCTAAACCGGCGTACCATTCCACACCGAATTTTCTTTCCAGTGAATTTTTGAGGAATTTATAAATAGGGACTTTCAGAACTTTCCCTTGTTTGCATGCCGGGGAGCAAATATCCCAGCGGCTGTAATTTAATGCAGTATATTCTCCAACCTTATCCAGGCGTATAGGGTAAAGATGGCAGGATATGGGCTTCATGAATTTCGTTTTTCCTTCTTCGTATGCTTTTTCGATGCCGCACTTATAGACACCTTTTTCGGAAATGGCAAATACGCAATCCCTGCCTTTTATGCATTTGGTAACGATATCCCCATCGGTATCCAGTTCATGAAAGCCTTCTTTTTTGATTTTTTTTGCTCCTGCCTCCGTCAAATAAGGTAGAATATTGGGCAATTCCTTCTCAATGATTGCAATTTCTTCTTCATCCAGAGGAGCACCGAACTCACCTTCCACGCAGCATTCCCCCTTGCAGGCACTCAGGTTGCAGACAAATTCCTCTTCAATTACGTCGAGGGAAACAAGGGTGTTTTCGTGAAGGAGCATAAATTTTTTACGGATAGAAGCGTCTTGCAAAGATAATTCTATTATTTTTGAATAAATTTAAGGAAATGAACATGAAAAAATTATTTTTACTGGGTTTTGGGATATTTATAAATCTCAGCATTGCCCATGCCGGGAAATTTGAAGGCTCATTTAGCATCAAAGTGGAGCCGGGAAAATCCAACGTAAAGAAAGAAATGGCAACGGAAATGGAAGTAAGTATGAAAGGCAACCAGATCCTTGTAATGCCTAATGGTCCGGAGAAAGATAAAGGGGCTAAGACAAAATTTTTACTGAATACGACTGATAATACCACCATGATCCTGATGGATAACAATGGCAATAAACACGCTATGAAGAGGGCTACTAATGAACAGGGAATGAGGACTAATCCCCACGATGATACGAAGGTTACGGAGACAAAGGAAAACAAGGTAATTGATGGATATAAATGCAGAAAAGTGGTTATTGAATCAGGAACATCAAAAACTGAAGCCTGGTTTACCAATGAAGTTGAACTATTGTGTACTGATCTTTCCCTCGCATTGACTGCTGCAAGAGGCCCTGGTGCTGATTGGGCTGGTCTTGGCACCAAGCAAATCCAGGGTTGCCCTATCTTGCTAACCACAACGGATAAGAAAACAAAAGCAGAACATACTTTACATATTGTAAATATTAAAAAAGGGCCTGTGGATGAGAAGTTGTTCAGCACAGTAGGTTATACTATTTCTGAAATGCCGGGCCCTCCGCCTCGTCCGGGACAAGGCAGACCCAATGGTCCTGGAAATCGTCCGGGTATGCCAAATTCTCCCGGAAATGTGCCAGGTGCACCACCGGTTAACATGAGCCCTGATGGTAGAAATGTTCCACCTCCAATGCCTCCTGCTAATCCACCAACAATGACCCCAAATCAAAAATAAATAAAAAAGCGGCTGAAAGGCCGCTTTTCTTTTGTGGAATTTTCAAGCTGATTACTTAAAATATCTTTTTATAGATTCGATCACCCTGCCTAACTGCGAATCAGTCATAGCTGAACCCGAAGGAAGGCATAAGCCCGTATCAAACAGTTCCTTCGCAACATTATTCCCGTAATAAGGATAATCCTTATAAGCGGGTTGCAAATGCATGGGATTCCAAACAGGACGGCTTTCTATGTTTTCTGAGGCAAGATGATCGTATAACAGATTTCTTGAAGCAGGAGGTTTAATAATTATGCTGCTGAGCCAGCGGTTTGCATGGGAACCTGCGATCTCTTCAGGAAATTCCAAAGAAGAAATATTTGAAAGTTCACTGTTATAAATAGAATAGATTTCCCGCCTTCTTTTAAGACGTTCATCAAGGATATCCATTTGCGCGGTTCCAATGCCTGCGAGGATATTGCTCATCATGTAATTATATCCTACCGCATCATGCACGTAATATGGCTTCAATGTACGTGCCTGGTTGCTCAGATGTTTCGCAAGGCTGATAAGTTTGGGATCAGATGAGATAAGCGCTCCGCCACCGGAAGTGGTAATGGTTTTATTGCCATTAAAGGAAATAATGCCCAGCTTGCCGAGTGTCCCTGTTTTTTTGCCGTCGAATGTGCTTCCTATCGCGTCTGCAGCATCCTCTATGACGGGGATATCGTATTTATTACCTAATGCCATTATTTCATTGATCTTGCAGGGAGTACCGAAAAGATGTACAGCAATAATTGCCTTCGGCTTCTTACCTGCTTTTATTTTTGCAACAATTACCTCTTCTGCTATGACGGGATCAATATTCCAGGTGTCTTTTTCACTGTCAATAAATAATGGAATGGCACCCTGATAAAGAATGGGATTAATACATCCCGCAAAATTCAGCGTTGGTACAATAACTTCATCACCCATGCCAATTCCGGAAACAATAAGTGATAAATGAATGGCAGATGTACCGGAATTAACGAGTGCCACATCAGGGACACCGAAATAAGATTCAAGCTTTGATTCAAAACTATCGATATTATCCCCGTAGGGCGATACCCAGTTTTTATCAAATGCATCTTTGATATATTCCAATTCCCTGCCGGTAAGATGGGGAGGAGACAGCCAAATTTTTTCCAACATCCGTGTTTAATAAGTGACGGTATAAATCATTGATAATCATGCATTATCAATAATTTCCCGAATTGCCCTTTTTGCAAAGATACTATATTTGTTTAAGATAGGTAAAGGCTTCAGGATATGCAATGTCATCAAGGAATTTATCTGTACGAATTGCACTTGGTTTCGAGAGATATAAAACCTCATCGTGATAGATCTAACATTCAAAGCGAGGGGTTTTATACCCCTCTAATGCATCAAACCGTTTTTTTGCTTTTAAGGGTAAACTTGTTTTCAGTCCCGGAAAGCAAACGTTTTATATTATCCTTGTGCTTGATAATGATCATTAGCGCAAGCAATATTGAAAAAACAAGAATGGTATTCGAGAAATTTTCTCTCTCCAATATAAAGCTTAAAAACGGGTACAACGCTGCTGCCACCATGGAGCCAAGGGATACATACCCCCAGATGCTGACAACGAGTATAAATATACCTACCATGCATAAGCCCGGGAGCGGCTGCAATGCAAGCACAGTACCGATGGAAGTTGCTACGCCCTTGCCGCCTTTAAATTTCAGGAAAGGCGAGAAAACGTGCCCGAGTATGGCAAGACCGCCGCAAATGGCAGCCAGATCCTTGCCGGTTAGTTCTGTTGCTAAGTGGGTGTACATTAAAAATGCAGCCAATACTGCTAATGCTCCCTTACCCATATCCAGAAAGAGGACTATAAAGCCTGCGGTTTTCCCCAGTACGCGCATGGTATTGGTAGCACCCGGATTGCCGCTGCCTTCCTTGCGTACATCCACTCCGAAAAACAGCTTTCCCACTACTACGGCAAATGGAATGCTTCCCAATAAATACGATCCAAGGAATAGAAGAATTATCATTATTCTACCTGTTTCATTTTTATTTTAGCAACTTCTTCCACGGTGGACTGCTGAAGTTTGTAATCCTTTTTCATTTTCTCTGTCTTTGGCGCGGTTTCTTTGATCTTGTCTACGCAGTTCAGATCGGATGCAAGATAATTTAATGTGCTTCCAACAAATTTGAAATAGATATAATCGTTCGCAGTAGGCTCTATGAATATTCCGAATACATCTTCAAATTTGCCTCCATAAGACTTGATCATTAATGTGCCCGGGGAGGATTTATTAATTCCTGTTTTTGCTAGTGTTGCCAGTCCTATTTCTCCATCGGAAATGAATGCCTTTGATGAATCATTATAGATCATTTTTACTTTCGATATGGAGAATGTTTTATTCATTACATCGGCGGAAGCTATGTATCCGAATCCTGTTAATTCATTTATAATCCTGTTTCGATCC
>CAILMK010000288.1 GCA_903835275.1 uncultured bacterium
AGTGTGGCTACGGCAGTAACGAAGTTTTCAAAGAATATAGGCTTGATAATGTATCCTGCCACATTCAGGTTAAATGCATTTATTTTATCACTGTCTTCATTGGAAGTAGTCATAATAAAAACGCTGATCGATTTTAATACCGGATCCAAACGGATCTGCTGCAAGGTTTCTATACCTCCCATCTTTGGCATATTTATATCCATCAAAATAATGCGCGGCAGCGGTGAAATCTGGTTGTTACGCAGCATCTCAAGTGCTTCCACACCATTGCGGGCTATGTAGAGGGAGTTTGTTATTTTGTTCTTTTTAAACGCCCTCTGAACGTTCATTATATCCACCTCATCGTCTTCTACGAGAAGGATATTTATCATTTTGTCGCTCATATTCCATATTATTTTCTGTTCTCAAAATTACTTCAGCGTGTGTCGGGTATTATTTTTGTATATCGGGGTTTATAACAGATGTAAGGTTTTGACAAATTGTGTATTGTTTAAGCAGCGATCAACATCCCCTCCTGCATTACCGTACTCTTTTTAGGCCAGGTAAATATGAATGAAGCGCCCTCTCCTAAATTGGATTCCACCCGTATATCGCAGCCTGCTTCCTTGATTATTTTCTTCACTATTGATAAGCCGACTCCGGTACTTTCATTGTCGTCCCTGGATTGTAAGGTTTGGAAAATAACAAATATTTTATCGTGATACTGAGGGTCAATTCCGGGGCCATCATCCTTAACGCTGAATTCCAATTGATCTCCCATATCCTTCACGCTTATATCAATGGTTCCGTGATCCTTGTCATGGTACTTAACCGCGTTACTGATCAGGTTTTGGAAAACCTGCTGGAGCTTGAGTGTTTCTGTATTAAAGGCAGGAACTCCCCTTGGAATATTTATCTGGAATCCGGGAGGAGGAGAAAGCGTATCCTTTACCTCTTCCAATAATTGTTCTAAAAACACCGGTTGTGTTTTTGCTTTCTGGCGTCCCACACGGGAATAATCCAAAACACCATTAATAAGTGCCTCCATCCTTTGTACTCTTGATCTTAAAAGAGTCATGCTTTTACGGGTTTCTTCATCCATCCGTTCTTCCAGGTCTTCCTCAATCCACAAGGATAAATTATTGATGGCGCGCAAAGGAGCTTTTAAATCATGTGAAACCACATAAGCAAACTGATCCAGTTCCTTATTGATCTCGTGTACCCTGTCCTCAGATTCTCTTCTATCTGTAATATTTGTAAGGGTGGAAATGGAACCTGCATAAGAACCATCATTATTATAAAGTGGGCTTCCATTTACAATTACGTAGACAAATTCCCCGTTCTTTTTGCGCATCTTCAATTCATAGGTGTCGCATATCCCTTGTTTTCTAATGTCATTTTTTGCCCTTACCAGTTCCGCCTGCTCATCTTCCAGTAAGATACCTGTTCCATCCTTTCCAATAATTTCCGCGGGTTCATAGCCAATCAATTCAAAGAACCGTTCATTGGCAAACGTTATAATATTATTGCTATCATTATCCAGGAGTCCGTCATTCATGGTTTCTATAAGTCTGCGGTAGCGTTCCTCTGAATTCCGGGCAGTTTCCAGATTCTTATTTGCCTGTGTTATATCCCTGGAAAAATATGCCACACCAACGATTGTCCCGTCTGGTAAGCTGATCGGATTCATAGATGCATCCAGGGCTATTTCTTCTCCGCCAAATTTTGATTTAATACCGAACTTTATTTTTTCACCTTTTAAAGCACGGTGAAACATTTCCATTCTTTCTTTTTTGATATCTTCAGGTAATGGCGCGAACAAGGACATTCCGACTTCTATTTCCGAGCCATAAACCGATGCAAACATTTTTCTGTAATTATCGTTTACAACGGTTATCAATCCTTCCCTGTCTACCGACCACATGGCATCATCTGTATTTTCTATCAGGGCCTGCATATCTGCCTTTGCCTTCAGGGTTTCCCGATCTGCTTGCAATCTATCAGATATATCAGTTGCAACAGTAAGAGATGCTCTCCTACCATTAAAATTAAATGACATTATTTTTATTTCGACAGTAATAATCTCCCCAGATTTCTTTTTGTGGTTAGCAACGGCCTTCAACTCAAAATCCTCCCAGCATTTGTTGATTACCTTGTCAAGTTCGGCATGCTCTTCCTCTACTCTAATATCGTAGCATTGCATATTCAATAGCTCTTCCCTGGAATAGCCATATGTCTTCACCATAGTATCATTAACCATGAGAAACTTTTTGGATTCAATATCCAGTATCCAGGTAATGAACGGTGATTCATTAAACAGAAATTGATAATCAATTTGATTGTTATTCTTCCCGCGATACAGAAAGAATATAACAGATCCAAGAATGACAAATACAAACGAGAGTATTATCATAGAAAGCATTGTTAGGTCTAGCGTCATAAACATTAGTAATTTTTTGCTGACTTTGAAATTGTTACCAAATGTATTGGGTCGCTATATTAAAGACAAAACTATGTAAGCACACATACATAGTTTTCACCTAAAGCGTTCATTCGTTTCAAGTGTAAGAAAATTAAAATTTATGTAATGTTTTGGTAATGCCGCCTGAAGTCTCTCCGCCGTTGCGTCCATCGC
>CAILMK010000289.1 GCA_903835275.1 uncultured bacterium
CCTGGTGCGCCCCCCAACATTGGTTGGGCCTACAGGAGTCCACCCAGAAGGATTCTTAGCCATGGATTCGCCATATACTTCCTCGTATGTCGGAATTGTTTTCGCAAATGCAAGTTCGAGTTCATGGATATTTTCAGGGACCTTTCCAGTCAGTGGATCGCGTGTACGCATCCATTCCCATTTTTCACGTGCCTGCACATCCTCTTCCATGCCGCCCCCGTTTTCATTATCGTTGTCATTATCTTTTCCAAGTGATGAAGTATTCAGTTTTTGAATATCCAGTGATTCCCTGAAGTATAGAAAGGGTCCTGCAGCCAGAAAAAGACTAAGGGAAACTATGAGTGCGGTTTTATACTTTAGCATATAATTATTATTGCGGATATACAAAGATACGGATTCAATTTGTATGGATAAGTTTAAGTAAGGGCAAAATAAAAGGGGCAAAAAATGCTTTGCCCCTTTTACCATTTATACATAATTGTTTGTCTGGACTAAACTGCCTCCACCTCAGTAGACTTCGGTGGATTGAATGCCTTGGCAAGGATATATTCCCTGTTCAGGCGCGCGATATGATTCTGGCCGATTTCCTTAGGACATTCCAGTGAGCATGCACCAATATTGGTACAGTTACCAAAGCCTTCGTGCTCCATTTGTGCGATCATATCTTCTACGCGTTCGTAACGCTCGGGTTTGCCTTGAGGCAACAATGCAAGCTGGGATATTTTTGCCGCTGTAAAGAGCATCGCAGATGCATTAGGGCAGGCTGCTACGCATGCGCCGCAACCAATACACGCAGCACCGGTAAATGCTTCATCAGCGATAGGTTTTGCGATAGGAATCTCATTCGCATCAGGCGCAGCTCCGGTATTCACAGAAACATAGCCTCCTTTTTGCAAAATCCTGTCAAATGCAGAACGATCAACCACCAGATCCTTGATCACAGGAAATGCCTTTGCTCTCCATGGTTCAATGGTAATGGTATCACCATCCCTGAATGTCCTCATGTGAAGCTGGCAAGTAGCAGTACCGCTTGCAGGCCCGTGTGCCCTTCCGTTGATGTAGCAACCGCAGCTACCACAAATACCTTCGCGGCAATCATGCGCGAAAGCAACAGGATTATCGCCTTTCTTGATAAGATCCTCGTTCAAAATATCCAGCATCTCCAAAAAGGAAGCATGCTCGGAAATATTTTTCACATTATAAGTTACCAGCTTACCGTTATCCTTTGGATTGCGTTGGCGCCAGATTTTTAAAGTTAGATTCAAATTCGACATCGATATATTTTTAAATTGTCAAATACTTAATATTCAAAATTACTTGTAGCTTCTTTGGGAAGGATGAACAGTTTCAAAAACCAGGTCTTCCTTGTTCAGCTTCTCAGGTTTATCATCGCCCTGGTATTCCCATGCTGCAACGTACATGAAATTATCATCATCGCGACGTGCTTCGCCTTCTTCTGTCTGGTATTCCAATCGGAAGTGACCACCGCAACTTTCGTTACGTTGCAATGCATCTTCTGCCATTAAAATTCCAAGTTCTATAAAGTCTGCTGTACGACCTGCTTTTTCCAATTGCTCGTTAAGTTCTTCCCCTGTACCGCTTACTTTCAAGTCTTTCCAGAACTCAATTTTCAACGCGTTCATTTCTGCGATGGCTTCTTTCAAGCCTTCAGCAGTACGCGCCATACCCACCTTATCCCACATGATCTTGCCGAGGTGACGATGGAAATCATCCGGGGTACGCGTCCCTTTAATATTCATCAGTTTATTGATGCGTTCCCTCACTTCATCTTCCGCTTTTTTAAATTCCGGATGGTTAACATCCACTTTTGCAAATCCAAGTGTGGAAATATAATCACCAATAGTCACCGGCAAAACGAAATATCCGTCTGCCAACCCTTGCATCAGCGCGCTTGCACCCAAACGGTTTGCACCATGATCAGAGAAGTTAGCCTCACCTGTAGCATATAAACCCGGAATGGTAGTTTGCAAGTTATAATCCACCCAAAGTCCACCCATAGTATAGTGAACTGCAGGATATATTCTCATCGGGGTTTTATAAGGATTTTCCCCGGTGATCTTTTCGTACATTTCAAAAAGGTTTCCATAGCGTGCACTAACCTGTGCTTCGCCAAGACGTCCGATGGATTCAGCAAAATCCAGATAGCTCGCTTGTCCGGTTGGACCCACTCCCCTGCCTTCATCACACACTTCCTTGATATTACGCGCTGCAATATCACGGGGAACCAGGTTTCCGAAGGCGGGATATTTTCTTTCCAGGAAATAATCCCTTTCTTCTTCGGGAATTGCTTCCGGTTTGCGTGTATCGCCTTTAGCTTTTGGAACCCACACGCGGCCATCGTTACGCAAACTTTCACTCATTAAAGTAAGCTTACTCTGGTAATCACCTGATGCAGGAATACAGGTAGGGTGAATTTGTGTAAAGCAAGGATTTCCGAAGAAAGCGCCCTTTTTGTGTGCTCTCCATATAGCTGTTGCATTGGAGCCTTTTGCATTCGTGGAAAGATAGAATACATTTCCGTATCCGCCGGTGGCAAGTACTACAGCGTGTGCTGCATGACTTTTTATTTCACCGGTAACCAGATCGCGGGTAATAATACCTTTCGCTTTTCCATCTATAATAACCACGTCAAGCATTTCATGGCGGGTATATAATGTAACTTTTCCAGCGTCCACCTGCCTGTTCAGCGCGCTGACTGCTCCGTACAGCAATTGTTGTCCTGTTTGTCCGCGGGCATAAAAGGTACGGCTTACCTGCGCACCACCAAAGGAACGGTTATCCAGTAATCCGCCGTATTCACGTGCAAATGGTACACCTTGCGCAACGCTCTGATCAATTATCTTCACGCTTACTTCCGCAAGCCTGTATACATTTCCTTCGCGTGCACGGAAATCACCGCCCTTGATTGTATCGTAAAACAGCCTGTAAACGCTGTCACCTTCATTTTTATAATTCTTCGCGGCGTTGATTCCACCCTGCGCGGCAACACTATGTGCACGGCGGGCAGAATCATGAAAACAAAATGCGTGCACATTATATCCGAGTTCACCGAGGGAAGCAGCAGCGGCAGCACCTGCAAGCCCGGTTCCTACCACGATGATATCCAATTTTCTTTTATTAGCAGGGTTCACCAACTTCACATTGAAGGAGTGATTGCTCCATTTGTCTTTCAGTTCGCCCTTCGGAATTTTCGCGTCTAACATAGAAATTTTATATTGAAAGATTGAATAGTATTAAAATTAAATAACATTTATTGATTTCAGGAAAAAGTAGATCGGCATGGAAGCAAATCCTACAGTCATAAATGCAGAAATAAACATTCCAAGCAATTGTATTCCCTTGTAATAATTAGGATGCCTGAGCCCAAGCGTCTGGAAAGCACTTGCAAAACCATGGTTAAGGTGCAAACCAAGTAAAATCACAGAAACAACATACAAGGCTACATACCACGGGTTTGCAAAAGCATCCCGGGTAACTTCAAAAATGGTTTTCCCGTCCAAACCATCAGTGATGCGGTACGGCAGGAAAAACTGCTTCAAATGCACCACGAGGAAAAACAGGATCACGCTGCCTGTAAGGATCATGTTGCGGGAAGTCCACATGGTTTTTTCATGTGGCTTATTCATCTGGTAACGGATAGGGCGAGCCTTGCGGTTCTTGAAGTACAGGATAAATCCATCCACAAAGTGACAGATGATCCCCGATATCTATAGTTTTTCAATGATGAGGATAATGACATTGTGGGTCATATCATGGCTGTATTAATTTAATGAGGCGCAGCCATCTTTTGCAAACAGCAGTAAATTTCC
>CAILMK010000290.1 GCA_903835275.1 uncultured bacterium
AACAAAAAAAAAAATAAAAACCGACTCGTCACTTAACTCTAAAGAATCTTGCAGATGAATTTTAATGTCTGTTTGTTTATAATTGCTAAAATACTGGCTGTTGTCACTATTGCACCAGGTTCCCGAACTCAGTGGGGAATCAAAGCTGTACAATGAAAAAATATACAAATTATTGCTATCAAATAATGTCATTCGCCTATTAATCGAATCCGAAAACCATCCTTTCCCAGGCTGGAGTCCAAATGCGTTCATGCCGGAATCCTGAATCTTTCCTGAACCAGGCTGCACAATTTTAATCGGAATATTTTCACGCATTCCCATAGCCCTGCCACCTTTGGAAACCTTTATAAAAAATTCCCCTGCTGATTTCAGAGGGCCTCTTATTCCATTTGTGGCCATATTTGAAAAAAGCATGTCACTCTTTTGATAAATGTCCTTAAACTCCAGGGTAAGATTTCCGAACGCCATAGCGTTGCCATCCATAAAAATATCTGGCGGGATCATGATAATCGTGCCTTTTGTACTGGTAAATTTCCCGCCGGACAAGGCATCGAATGAAAAGTATTCCGATTGGGCTCCACTCTCATTGTAGAAATCCTGAAGGTTGGAGTAACTCCCGGCGGTAGTGGCATTTTTAATCGTTTCGTTTTTCTTACATCCTGAAATAAGCAGAATTAAGCATAAAAAGAAGGTGACATATTTTAACATAGGGATTTGTTTTTATTGTGGATACTAACGAATAAAATCAGCGAATATTTCATCAGTTGAAATTTATTGTAAGAATATGAATAACCACCGGAAAGATTAGTCCGAGTATTAATGTACCAATAAAAAATTAAATTTTACCTCATGTTCCTGAATAAATACACTTTCTCCTTCTCAAACTTCATTACAGTATCTTTAGTCAACTCGAGTATTTTTTGATTGGCAGAATTATATCCTACCTTTTCCATGGTAGTGCCATAATAAATATAATAATCGGCACTCTTATTCAGATCTTCCCTGTCGCCTGTATTCTTTACAGCAATTACAAATGGAAATTGTTTCCTGTCGTTATAAAAATATATGGCACTTTGGAATGGCCAGGAAAAATCGACAGTTACAGGTCGTCCTGATTCTTCCCCCTTTTTATTCAAATATTTAAATATTTCAGGAGTGCGTGAATCAAAATCCCAGGTAATGGTCTTATAAAGATTAGCGTTTGCAAGAAAATTAAAACTAAAAGCAATAACGACAATTGTTAAAACTATCTTGCAAACAAAATGAGAAAGTTCATAAACAGAAAAACACAAAACAAGTACAAACATTGCATAGTAAGGGAGTACAGCCCTGTCAAATGGGAATTTAGTGTCTAAAAAATAATGCTGGCATATTGCCAAAAGAACTGAGGATGCTAAAAGCAAAGTGAGCATGGATTTTATTCTCAGCAAAGAATCTTTCCTGTGCTTAACAAAAGACAAGGCGACAACAACGATCCATATCCCCAAAAAAATATCGAGGCACCAGATTGAAATCACACTTGCTGTATTTGAATAAAGAATTGATTGAGCTAAGGATAACAGGCTATCGTGGTAAAATCCAATTTTTCCACCATAGTACAAGTGTCCCTCAGATACTAATTTTCGTAAAGGTTCATATACTATTAATAATAAAACAA
>CAILMK010000291.1 GCA_903835275.1 uncultured bacterium
ATCGGATTCCATGTATTTTTCATTGAAGTGCTCTTCCATAAGCGCTTGCTTGAACTGGAATGATTTATTGATCAATGAAAAAATGAGCTCTCCTGACTTTGTATTCAGCTTGGATGAAACTGTAAAGTTGTTTCCTTCAATGGTTTCCATCGGTGTTGATGAAATAAATGTAATATGTCCTGTGCGGGTAAGGAAGTCCTGAGCCTTTGCAGTGAAGGTTGAAGCTGTAATTGCCAGCGCAAGGATAAAAAGTTTGAGTTTCATAATTCGAGTTTTAAAATTTGATATACACGTTTAAAGATGCGAAGATAGTGCCAAACAATGAATTCCAAACATGATGGATGTCAGTAAAATGTTTTTTTAAGGCTTGATAAATAACAGGGTTTATAAAGAAATTAAATCATAAGTTTGTGAAACTAAAAATGATTCTTATGAATAAGTGGCTTAAAATACTTCTTTCTCTATTCGCACTTGGAATTCTTGTAGCAGCATTTGGATGGTGGTATGTACACCGTCCTGCCAAAGGTGCCGGTGAAAGGGATGCAGACTTTACTTTAAGTACAGGACAGATCATTAAGGAATTTAAGGATAGTTCTACAACTGCTGACAAGAAATATCAGGGTAAGAATATTCAGCTTAGCGGCAAGGTTAGTTCCGTTGAAAAAGGCCAGCAGAATAGTGTAAGTGTATTTTTTAAGGACGGAGATTTTTTAATAACCTGTTCATTCAGCGGTGATGACGCCAAGGCTGTTCAGGATTTGAAAGAAGGTAGTCCATTGACCTTAAAAGGATTATATAAGAATTTTTCCAAGGATGACCTTATGGGTGAAATGCAGGTGGCATTTAATCCGTGCTCCGTGGTGAAGTAAATATTCACATATAGTACCTTCCAAACTATATGTAACTTTGCAGTATGAATGATAAAATACTGGATGCCCTCCGCAATGTGGACGATCCTGATCTGCATAAGGACATAGTTACCCTTGGGATGGTTCAAAACCTGAGGGTCGAAAATAAAAAAGTTTCTTTTTCACTGGTGCTGACTACACCTGCATGCCCTATGAAGGACATGATAAAAAATGCCTGTATCAATGCCATTCACCTGATGGTGGATAAGGAACTGGAAGTGGATATTGAGTTCGGTTCTAAGGTCACTTCCGGGCAAAGGAATAAGCAGTCATTGGATGGAATCAAAAATATAATTGCAGTTGCGTCCGGTAAAGGCGGCGTAGGTAAATCAACCGTGGCAACTAACCTTGCTATTGCTCTCGGCATATCCGGTGCAACAGTTGGATTATTGGATGCGGATATTTACGGTCCATCACTACCTGTAATGATGGGCTTACGCGGACAGCGCGCCGTCATTAATGAAGAAGGGGAAAGGCCGGTCATTATTCCTTTTGAAAAATACGGGATCAAGGCTATGTCCATAGGTTGTTTGCTGGATGAAAGGCAGGCGTTACTTTGGCGCGGACCGATGATCAGTACGGCATTAAAACAATTACTGGTGGATGTAGCGTGGGGTGAATTGGATTACCTGATCGTGGACCTGCCTCCCGGAACAGGTGATATACACATGACACTCGCCCAGCAATTTCCACTTTCAGGTGTAGTCATGGTGACCACTCCTCAACAGGTTGCGGTTTCTGATACGCGCAAAAGTATTGAAATGTTCCGCCATCAGGGAATCAATATCCCGATACTCGGTATCGTGGAAAACATGAGCTTTTTCACTCCTGTTGAATTACCGGATAATAAGTATCGCATTTTCGGTGAAGGCGGAGGAAAGGAATTATCTGAACAATATGGTATTCCATTATTAGCGGAGATACCGATCATCGGTAGCCTGGCTTCCGATGCGGATCTTGGCAAACCTGCCGTTCTGCACGATGATCCCTTATATAAAACAGCCTTTATAACGATGTCTGAAAAAGTGGCGCAGCAGGTTTCAGTTTTGAACGCAGGATCCTGAAAAAATGATCAAACCTCGTAGGTCTTAAAGACCTACGAGGTTTTTTAGTTTTCTAATCCACCAACTCCGTATCTTTGTATTATGAATGTCATTGAAAAAGAAAGTTTACACAGCAGGGTAGAGGAAGCACTCGAAACGATCCGCCCCTTTTTAAAAGATGATGGCGGGGATGTGGAATTGATTTCCATAGAAAACGGTTCGGATGTAAAAATCAAGCTGCTCGGCAATTGCAAGGATTGCAGCATGAGCCTCATGACCATGAAAGCCGGAGTGGAGGAAGCTGTGAAGAGAGCCGTTCCTGAAATCAGGACCGTAGAAGCGATTAAATAGATTTCCACTTTCTGTGGAATGTAAGATTATTATTTTTTGTTCGGTATTTAAATAATATATAAATGAAACTGGTATCCATTGAGCTCGAGGGAAAAGACAAAATAGCCATTCTGGTTGAAGATAAAATATATCCTGTATACGAATTGAACCCGACGCTTCCGTCCAATATGGCTGATTTCCTGATGGCCGGGGAAGAAGTAATGGAGATAGCGAAAGGTTTTGATCATCATATAAAAGAGCATCCTGAAAATTTCAACGGATACTGGCTTAAAAATACGAAGCTTCTGGCTCCTGTTCCACATCCTACTTCATGCAGGGATGGATATGCATTCAGGCAGCATGTTTTTGCTGCGCGTCGCAACCGCGGGCTTGAAATGATAGCGGAGTTTGATATGTATCCCATTTTTTATTTTACGAATCACAACAGCATCATTGGTCCCGGTGAAGTACACTGCATGCCGGATCATTTCCAAAAACTGGATTTTGAACTGGAGAGCGCCATTGTCATCGGAAAGAAAGGACGCAATATAAAAGCAGTCGATGCGGATAGTTATATCGCAGGATATACCATTATGAACGACCTGAGTGCACGTACCCTGCAAATGGATGAAATGAAATTGAACCTGGGCCCTGCCAAGGGGAAAGATTTTGCAACTGCTATCGGGCCGTGGCTCGTCACTCCTGATGAGTTGTTGCAATACCAGACCAAGACCAAGTCAAATCATGTAGGAATACAATATGACATGCCGATGAAATGTTTTGTAAATGGTGTGGAAGTATCCCGCGGAAATATGTGTGATATGGACTGGACCTTTGCTGAAATAATAGAACGTGCTTCCTATGGTGTGGACCTGTATCCCGGAGATGTAATAGGTTCCGGTACTGTTGGTACAGGATGCTTTCTGGAACTGAATGGTACAGGGCTTTTAGCGGATCCGAATTACAAGACGCAGTGGTTGCAGGAAGGCGATAAGGTTCTTCTTGAAATCGGCGGATTGGGC
>CAILMK010000292.1 GCA_903835275.1 uncultured bacterium
AAAATAATAGATTTTTAGCTTAGGCATTCCGGGTAGTTTATTTGCAATTTCAACACAAGATTAAGCATATTATTTTAAAACCTGCATAAGTAAAGCACTTAGCTCCCTGGCTTTATTCAATACCATGAGGTGTCCGCCTCCGATTATTACGTAATCCGGTTTTACATACCTTATGGGTATTATTTTATCTTTTGAGCCATGAATATGTGTAATTTCAAGACTGGTTTCAGGATTCCAGTGCAGGACATTCTCAATAGCCCATTGCAAAAATTTTGTATCCGTACTATGCAGGATATTCTTCAAGAGCATTTTATCAGTTTGCCCTTTTGCCCCGAAAAATATATTGGTGATGAATGTACTTTTCTTAAAGAAGAAAGCGGGAATGATTCTATTAAGTCTGATAGTGGCTGCGATTTTATATAGCAATGGCAATTCCTTCCTGTTCTTTAAACTTGAGACAATAATGACTTTTTTTGCCCCGACATGATTTGCTATTTCCTGTGCAACGATGCCCCCAAATGATAATCCGATGATGATAGGATCTTCCGTTTTTATTTGTGATGAAAGACGAATGGAATAGGATTTCAGGGTTTCGTTTTTCAAAGGTGGTACCCATGAAATATTTCGTATTTCATACCCCGGTAATTGTATTAACCTGAATGCACGTTCATCCGCACCTATACCTGATATGAAATAAATGGGAGTCATGATTAACCCGGATTATTTATAAAAATTCTTTTTGAAAGAATGGAATTCTTCCTGACCTAAAATCAGTCTGCGCCAAAATGCTTTTATAAATCCTGTACCGTATCCGAAATGCTGTACAGTGGCCGCTTCTACAGATAAAAATGCAACACCGATATTTTTTTCAAGTCGCAATGCATCCAGAAATATCATAATGAAATATAACAGGAGCAAAGCTGCAAACCACCATAAACCGAATAGCAAAGTGATAATTGAGAAAATGCAATAAAACACAAATCCTGCGGGAATAAAATGCACCAGCTTCAGTGATTGCGGATGGCGTTTATAAAGATTGATTCGTGCGATTCCGGAATTGTGCACTTGTTTGAAAAATTTCCTGAAATCTGTCCGGCGTTTATGATAAACAAAAGCATCGCGGATCAGTCCTGTTTTCAGTCCAAGACTCGCAATCCGAAGGCTCATGTCCAGATCTTCCCCAAAGCGCATGGAGGAATATCCTCCTGTACGTTCAAAAGCCTCCTTGCTAATACCCATATTGAAGGATCGCGGATGGAATTTGTCCATCTTTTTCGCGCCACCGCGTATGCCACCTGTAGTCAGGAACGCCGTCATGGAATAGGAGATCGCCTTCTGTACCGGAGTAAATGATGGATGCGAACGGTCGGGTCCGCCAAAACAATCGAGGTAGTTTTCTTTTTGTGCTTTTCGCGCGATCTCAATATACCTTTCAGGGATCAGGCAATCGGAATCAAAGAAAATAAAAAAGTTTCCGGAAGCCAGTTTCGCGCCGTAATTACGCGTAAGTCCCGGCCCTTCATTTTGCTTGAAAAAATATTTCAGGTTTAGTTTTTCAAAGTAGGGTTTGATAGCTTCATCACATCTTTCGGTAGAGCCATCTTCCACGATCACCACTTCAAAATCCGTGTCGGTTTGTTTGCATAACGATTCCAATAGCTCGCGTGCTTCATCCGGGCGATTGTACACCGGAATTATAAGGGAGAAATGGATTTCCTGCATTTTAAGGGCGCTAAGTTAGCAAAAACTAATTTATTTTCCTTTTTTAGTATCTTCGTCCCTATGGAAACCTTCGCCGAAAGAGTGTATGATGTGGTCAGGAAAGTGCCGAAGGGTAGGATCACGACCTATGGTGCTATCGCTAAATTCCTGGGCACCGGACGCTCCTCCCGAATGGTGGGCTGGGTATTGAATAACTGCGGGATGGAGGATCCACCGGTTCCGGCGCACAGGGTGGTAAACCGTAATGGCCTTCTTACCGGCAAACATCATTTCCCTACGGAAACCCTAATGCAGGAACTACTGGAAAATGAAGGTGTAAAAGTGAAAGATGATGCAGTTCAGAATTTTGAAAAGAAATTCTGGGATCCGAATAAGGAGTTGTTATAATTGCTTACCCACCAAAAGTATAATACAATCTTATCCTTCCACCGGCATAAACATCCTCTTTCTTATATACTACCGGGGTTAATTGAGGGCAAACATAAGGACCCGCCTGCGCAACAAAATGTCCCCATCTCTTTTGCAATCCTATGGCAAAAACAGCATTATTAAATGCAAGTGCCGGAACAGATACGTCTTTATGTTCAGGCACTAGAAATGAGTTGGCACCGGGATGTAGGTATTCAATATGTTGCCCGGCATACAAGTCAATATCAGTTCCTGTGGAAATCACCAGGCCAAAATTATTTCTCAGCGGCAATGTATAGTTTACCGAAAGCGGTATTTGCAAAATAATATTGCGCGTTCGGATATTGTTAATATCAGCTGTGTCAGGGTCACTGATACCATAAGTCTTTTTAAAATTTACCCCTTTCTTTTGATGAAAGTCGTTACCATCATCATAATCCTCATTATTCACCATCACGGATTTTATTCCTGCACCGAAACTCCACCGGTCACTAAGGGCAACTTGTCCGTAGATGCCAAATCCATTCTGTTTTCTTCCTCCTTCTGCTCCGATCCCTGCCATGCAATGTAGATTTTTCAAAGAGAAGTTTGAAGAGGAATGTTTTTCTTTTGCCGGTTTACTATAGAGTTTATTATCAGGAGCTGGGGTATTATCTGCTACTGCTGAATTTTTAGTATGTTCACTTATTGAGTCGGTATTTGGAGCTGAGGCAGCGGATTTACTATCCTTTGCAATCGTCTCGCTTGTTGAATTATTCCCGGTAGAAGCAGCTTGTTCATTATTTGCATTACCCGAGGAAGAATTTTGATTTTTCTGCGAGTTGGTATTTGTAGCAATAGAATTTGTTGAACTGTTTTTAGCGGCAACACTATTATCAAGGGATGCAATGGCAGATTTAGAGTTGTCAGCTACAGCTTTATTATTTTGTGCTTGGGCAGTAGTAGTTGTATTCGGAGAATTTAAAAGTGTAGAATTATTCCCATAGGTATTGTTGTGATTATCTTGGTATTTGTTATTTGTGGCGATGGAAGAGCTTAGTTTAGATGTAGTGTTGGAAGAAATTGAATTTGATTTGGAAGAAGACAGTTGTTCATTTTCAGTTGAATTATTATCAGCGGAAGCTGTGGTAACAGAATTAGCGGATTTTTCATTGTTTGAAGCAGAACTTCCGTTGGTACGGGTATCAGTATTCCTGCTTGCAAGGGCATTGCTTTTAACTTCCTGATCCAGTTTTTCAACCTTGGCGGATAAGCTTGCATTTTCTCGGTACTGCAAAATATTCCATGTTGCCAATCCGCCAATCATAAGCAAAGAAAAGCCAACGGCTGCATAAAGCCCATACATTTTCAAAAACGAAGGTGCGGCAATATTCCCTGATACATGTTTATGTATCCGGTTTATGTCCTCCTCTTTTGGATTAAAGTAGACGCTTTCGGCTTTGCGCCGGATGGCATCGTCAAATTCTTCAGTTTTCATTGATTCTGTTAATTTTTA
>CAILMK010000293.1 GCA_903835275.1 uncultured bacterium
TATGTCATCGCCCAGAAGGCGGATGGCGCTATGCGTGATGCCCTTTCCATGTTTGACAGGATCGTGAGTTTCAGCGGAAATCATCTTTCCTATAAAGATGTTATTGAGAACCTTAACATACTTGATTACGAGTATTACTTTAAATTGACAGATTATACCCTGGAACATGATCTTTCCTCTTCCCTGCTATTATTTGATGAAATTTTAAGGAAAGGATTTGATGCCCATAATTTCCTGAATGGCATTTCCGAGCATGTGAGAAACCTGCTTGTTTGCAAGGACATTAATACGCTCCGCCTGATGGAAGTCAGCGAAGGCGTGCAACAGCGCTACCAGGATCAGAGCAAGAAATGCAGCATGTCTTTCCTGCTTTCAGCGTTGAACCTGCTCAACCAGTTTGATGTAAACTTCAAGGCCAGTAAAAATGGAAGGCTGCATGTGGAGCTTGCCCTTATGAAACTCTGCCATCTGAATGATGTACTGAAGTTCAACCAGAATGGCTCTTCAAGCCTCGAAAAAAAAAAGCCTGAACTAAATCCCAATAAAGGCTATAAAGCATCTGCCGTTATAGAAGATGTTGCCTCGGCTCCTGCGATTGCAAAACCCATTGCTCCGCCACCCCCTGCTACTCCGAAACTCACCATGAACCTGCAAAAGATCAAGGATCAGGTGATCACTAAAATTGCAGAGCCCGTACTTCCGAAGCCGAGTACTGATGAAACTCCTGAAACTTTTGAAAGAACCAATAAGGAAACATTCCTGGCGGCATGGAAAGGCTATGGACAAAACCTGCGTGAACGCGGCAAGGTAAGCCTCGCTGCCATGGCGGATAAATATGAACCCCTTATTGATGAAAACGGCACTGTAAGCATCCGCACGGAAAACGAAGCGGTACAGGCATCGTTTGTAGAAGACAAAATGAATTTTAATGAATTTATTAATTCAGCCTTTAAACTCTCCAGTATAAAAGTGGAATTCGAGGTCATCGCGCCGACAGTTGATGAAATAAAAAGATACCTCGTCAGCGACCGCGATATTTTCAACCGCATGTACGAAAAAAATCCGGCCATGAAGGACCTACAGGAAAGGCTGGGATTGAGGTTGGATTAGGGTTTAGTTGGCAGTTAACGGCTGACTATTGCACAAATAGATGTCAATTCTCAACATCGAAAAAATCTCCTTTATGAATAATAACGTTCAATATAAAATAAACGAACCGTTAAAAACGGAACAGATCATTGATGTTTTTATTGACTCAGGCATCATGCGTCCTGTGCAGGATATGGCAAGAATTGAAACCATGTTTAAAAATTCAAACCTTATTATAAGTGCATGGAATAACGGTGAATTAATTGGCATTTCCAGATCCATTACTGACTTTGCATATTGTTGTTACCTTTCCGATCTCGCTGTGAAAAAGGAATATCAAAATTCAGGCATCGGAAAAAGAATGATTCAAATGACCAGGGAAAAAATTGGTGATAATGTAATGCTTTTATTGTTATCTGCCCCAGATGCAATGGAGTATTATCCCAAAGTCGGCTTCGAAAAAGTCCTGAATGGATTTATTATTAAGAGAAAATGATGCGAGGCTATCAAACTCTCTAATTGAAACTAATAAGGGAAATCCAAGGCTTAATCCAAAAATACAAATATCTTACTGATAAAGCATTGTATCAAAGCGGAAAACACCAATTGATCAAGTATACCCTGTTTTTTTTAACAGATTTTTCAAACTTTTAAGGTTTAATTATCCATGATTATGCGAGTATCCAAGACCATTTGAAACATAACCCTTGGAACTTAAAGTACATTATACTTGTCTGTTTTATTAGCACATATAAAACACTCATGAAAAAATTACTACTCATAATAGGCTTCTATGTTATGGCTGGTTCAGCATTATACGCCCAGACAGATAAAAGCCCCACCGTTCAGTATTTGAACAAACGCGGGTATAAATTCCCGGAGGATAAAACGAAAAAGAAAGTGCCGGATTCGATGAAAATTTGGCCGGACACTCTTTTTTATAACAATATCTACA
>CAILMK010000294.1 GCA_903835275.1 uncultured bacterium
TAAAATCACTTTTATTTTTTAAGTTCTTACTCCAATTTTGAAGAATTACACAAAGACTATCTGCTTTTCTTTTTACAGCTATTTCCCTAATTAAAAACGGTTTTGTCCTATCATAAGATTCATACATTCTTCCTTGGAAAAATAAATCAATTTTATCTTGTTCTACTTTACAAACTTGCATCAAATTTTTTTGACCAAGCCTTGTAGCAAAAGCATGACCCTTATTTTCTCTACTTAGTGCATGACATTTATAGCCTAGATAACCACTTAAGCAAACAAGCACCACCACAACATACAACAATGGATTTTTCATACAAAAAGATTTAGTTCTTTAAAACCTAACGAAAAAAGACACGAAAATAATATAGGATTGGTTTTTCAATATTAACAAGATCCTTTCAGGATGACAACTTGAAAAGGACGAGCTATAAATCCGCAATCGAAAATCCGCTCCGCCGCGGCGGACGAAATTGTTTATTTCCCTACGCTCATTCCCGGCACGAGGAACCAGCGATCTGCCACCTGCAATGCGTTACACTGCACTTTCGTGACCTTGTCCTTAGAAGTTATAATGAGTTTCATGATCGCCTGGTGAAAGCCCTCCTTGGTGTCATTGACTTCATATTTATAGTCGCTGAGCTTAGCCTTGCTCCAATCCGGAACACTTTCTTTTAATGCCGCCATCAAAGTTGTGAATTCTTTTTTCAATGTAGCATTGGCGGTTGTGGTGCGGTTGGATGCTTCTTCTTTTCTGGTGGAGGCATCACTGAATTTATTGAATTCGTACAATTCAAGATATTTGGACATTGCCTTTTGGGATGGAGCCGTTTTCAACAATGCATTAAAATCATTTGCCTTGATGGCATTGAAAATACTCACACTCAGTTCCGACAGGCTCTCCGCCCCTTCCTTGCAGGAATAGCACATAAATAGTAATGCCGTAAATACCAATATCTTTTTCATATCCCGTGATTTACTGCGAAGATAAGGAAATCTTGTTACCTCACCCCTAGCCCCAACTCTCCCTCACCCTAAATCCCTCTCCATATGGAGAGGGACTTGAGCTGCTCCCCTCTCTTTAAGGAAAGGGGCCGGGGGTGAGGGCGAGTTCGGGGTTCACAAAAAATTAATCCGCAGCCCAAATCCAATCCATCCAAAGTCCCGTACATACGGGATAACTTATGAAATCAGGCAATACATTGAAACACGACACAATAACTAAGTCTTTTCTAATCAATTAAATACAACAGACATGTACAAACAAATGAAAAGGTATCTGCCCGTATTGCTCCTTGCAGTGGCAGGATTCCTGAACACACCCAGCGCGATGGCCTCGAGCCATCGGGAAGCGCCGCTTATCAGCAATGATCCCATTGCCGATAATACAGATCTTTATGTATTTCGCAGTCCGGATGACACAAATACCGTGACCATTATTGCGAATTACATTCCATTCGAACGCCCCGAAGGCGGACCTAACTGGTACACTTTCGGACAAAATGTGCGTTACGAAATTCACATCAAGAACGATGCAACTACCAAAGGTGATGACATCACTTACCGTTTCACGTTCAAATCAGTCAACGAAGACCCGACCACTTTTTTCAACATCCGTCTTGGTAAGCAGAACCTAAAGACTATGTGGATCCTTTCCAAGAGTAAATCCGGGGGCGCATTCACTGTTGTGGATTCCGGCGCAGTGCCTCCGCCAAACATCGGCCCTCGTTCCATTGACAATACTGTCCTTGGATTGGGTCAGTCTTATTCTACAATTATGAAAAATGCGATCAAGACTGTAAGCACCGGGGAAACTGTTTTCTGCGGTCCGGTGGATGATCCTTTTTTCGTGGATCTGGCAGGTGCATTTGACCTTGGGAATTTCCGTTACAAGGGAAATCCTGATAATGTTGCGGTAGATGGTGTAGCACGCACCAATGTGCATTCTATATGCATCAAGATTCCGATTTCCAAACTTTTGAAAAGCGGAACAGGCGCAGCTACAAACATCCTTGACCCTTCTTACGTAATTGGCGTATGGGCATCTGCCAGCAGGCCAAGTATTAAAACCCTAAGCACAACCGGTGGAAATGCTACTTATAATACTACATGGGTACAGGTTTCGCGCCTTGGAATGCCGCTTACCAATGAAGTAATTATTCCTGTTGGAATGAAAGACAAATGGAATGCAATGACTCCGGACAGTGATGCACAGTTTGCCAAATATTTTTCAAATCCTGAACTGGCACTATATATGGATTCCTCCAAGTATGCTTCCGCTGTTCCTTCCCTGTCTGCGTTGCGCCTTCAGAGAAAATCCCTCGGTGCGTATGATTTCGGCTACAGCAGAAGTGGCTTATATCCGCTAAAAGGAAATGCAGCACTTGCCGGAACCGCGTTGGATGATAAGGTTTTTGGCACTATACTTTTACCGGATAGCAACAGTCCGCGTTCAGTGGATATTCTGCCTATATTCTATACAGGGGTTCCTAATCTTGCTCCGTACCAGTTGGCTACAGGCAAAGGAGGAAATCCGCTGGCAGCAGGCAAACCTTTCATTAATAATTTCCTTCCTACTTTGGGTGATATGATACGCCTGAATATGGCAACTCCTGTTACTGACAGAACATCCAAGGATTTTAATTCACTTGGAATTGTTTCTGCTGCAGTATTGGGATTAACAGATTCAAGGTATAACGGAAATACAAATATCCAGGCTATTCCAAACATGGATGGATTCCCTAACGGACGCAGATTGGAAGATGATGTTACTACTATAGAAATGCAGGCAGTGGGCGGTGTCGCTCTTGCTGCAATTGGATTGTGGTATGATGATTATGTTCCTGGGAAAACACCAACCGTTGTTACCAAACGCCTGAAAGGTGTTTTAGGATTTACAGCCGGACCTACTGCAAACGATGCTGCTTTCCAAACATCTTTCCCTTACGTGGCAGCTCCATGGAGAGGATATGACTACGCTTTACTTGTAAAATAACTCTCAAAATAAAATTTATAGAAATGAAAAAGTTTAAATATATATTCACAAAATTAAGCATGGTGCTCGCCATAGCTGGATTGTGCTATTCTACGGCACAGGCATCCAGTCACCGCGAGGCACCTATGATATCGACGGATCCGCTGGCGGATAATACAGACTTATATGCGTTCCGCAGTCCTGATGATACAAGCACAATAACAATTATAGCTAACTATATTCCGTTTGAAAAACCTGATGGCGGACCTAACTGGTTTACCTTCGGTGAAAACGTTCGCTATGAAATTCACATCAAAAATGACGCGACTACCAAAGGGGATGATATTACCTATCGTTTCACTTTCCATGTAACGAACCAGGATCCAACTACATTTTTCAGGATTCGTTTAGGCAAGGAGAATCTTCATACTACTTACACTCTTGAAAAAAGTGTGAACGGTGGTACATTCACAACCATTGTTTCCAATGGTGTGGTTCCTCCTCCAAATATTGGCCCGCGTTCTATTGATGGTGCAGCAGGTTTAAACAAATCTTATTCTTCCATCATGAAAGCTGCGGTAAATACTGCAACAGGTAGCGGCGGAGAAAAAGTTTTCTGCGGTCCTGTAGATGATCCTTTCTTCGTTGACCTTGGCGGTATTTTTGATCTTGGCGCAGTAAGGCAGGGATCTGCTGCACGCGATGGATTGCGCAAACAAAATGTGCACACCATAGCTATGCAAATTCCTATCAAAACTTTGCAAAAATCAGGAAAATCAACTCCTGCTTCCATACTTGATCCTGAATTTGTAATCGGTGTATGGGCTTCTGCAAGCCGTCCGCAAATCACTACACTTGGAAGCGGAACCGTGGCCACTTCCGGAAACTATATTCAGGTTTCCCGCCTTGGAATGCCATTAACCAATGAAGCTATTATTCCGGTTGGAATGAAAGACAAATGGAATGCAACTACCCCTGCAGGGGATTCATTATTTGTAAAATATTTCACCAATCCTGAATTGCAATTATACATGGATCAGTCAGCATTTGCTACTGCAGTTCCTGCAATTAGCGATTCACTGACCATTCAAAGCAGTTCATTTACTCCGCTTGGAAATGTGAACTTCCAGATCGCACAAAAAGGTTTGTGGGTTCTTAAAGGAACTTCTTATGTGAAGGGTACTGCACTTGATGATGCTGTTTTTGGCACAATATTATTACCTGACAGCATGAGCCCTCGTGCCGTGGATATCCTTCCGATATTTTACACAGGTGTTCCGAATCTTGCGCCTTATCAACTGGCAACAGGCAAGGCAGGACGCAATCCACTGGCAGCAGGAAAACCTTTTATCAACAATTTCATGCCAACACTCGGTGATATGCTGCGCCTGAATATGGCTACTCCTATTACTGACAGAAGCTCCAAGGATTTCAGTTCCCTCGGGTTGGTTTGGACGGCAGTTCTGGGATTAACAGATTCAAGATATAATGGAAGCACCGCTTTACAGTGGATCCCTAATATGGATGGATTCCCTAACGGTCGCCGTCTGGAAGATGATGTTACCCGTATAGAAATGCAGGCAGTGGGCGGTGTTGTACTTGCAGCAATAGGATTGCCTTTCAATGATTATAATGGAACATCAAAGGATACTTTATCATGGCCGCTTTCAGGCAAATTGCTTTCCAATATCCGCTGGACAGCAGGACCTACTGCCAATGATACCAGTTTCACTACAGGTTTCCCATTTGAATCTACACCTTGGAGAGGCTATGAAGGAAACTCTGTAACAAGCACATTTACAGATAGCTCCATCACGGGTATTGAGCTTGGAATTGCACCTCCAAGTGCTTATTTCAATAACCAGCCAAATCCATTTAGCACCAACACAACATTTTTAGTGCATACTACAGATCTGAATCAACTCACGATCCGTATATATGACATGCAAGGACATTTGATGAGCACAGTATTAAATGAAAGAAGACCTGCAGGAACTTATTCCTTCAATTTTGATGCATCAAAATTGCCTTCAGGAACTTATTTCGGAGTGCTTTACAGCAACGGAAATGTAGTGCAAACTGCAAGATTGATACATACGAATTAATAAATACTCCTCATACTTCCCTCTCCCGGTTTCGGGAGAGGGAAAAATTGGGGAAATGAAGAATAAGATTTAGAACAGTAGAACAGAACAGTAAAAACAGTAACAGTACTTTTAAACAAATACAATTATGGCACAGAACAAAAGATTTATTTACCTCCTTTTCCTCGTAGCATTTGCAGGATTATCTGCATTCGCGGTACTTTATAAGGGGAAAAAAGAGAATGACAGTTTCCTTACTCCTTTAAAGGAACGCAAAGGAGCAATGGCAACCACACAAGAGTGGAAAAAAGTAAAATCCACCGCGGAAGGATTATTCACTCAACTTAAAAAAGACCCCAATGATACCAAATCCAAATTATTACTTTCACAAGTATACATACAGGAAGGCCGCATAACTGGAGATCATGCGTATTATGATCCTGCATCACTCAAAGTATTAGACAATATTTTAAAAACACAGCCAAATCACTTTGAAGCATTATGCTTTAAAGCAACAGTATTATTATCACAACATCATTTCGCCGATGGATTGGCGCTGGCACAACAAGCATCCTCACAGTATGTAGGTAATGCTTACGTTTTCGGACTGATCACA
>CAILMK010000295.1 GCA_903835275.1 uncultured bacterium
CTCAGCTGGTTTATGCATCTGCTAAAATGAAGAAAGCCTTACATTTAGTAAGGCTTATCTTATTGTGGGAGTTGAGGGATTCGAACCCCCGACCCTCTGCTTGTAAGGCAGATGCTCTGAACCAGCTGAGCTAAACTCCCTAAAAAAGGACTGCAAAGGTAGCATCATTTTTGGATTGAACAAATTTATTTTGAAATTTGCCTTTTATGGGCTTACAATCAATTAATTTCAATCCAATGATTGGTCTTTCTCAAATTTTCACTTCTTTTGCACCAAATTAAATCTTCGGGGATGTAAAACATCCCTTACAGGGGAATATTCAGACAAGAATGATAAGAAAAACAGTTATAGCTCTGATCGCATTATGCTTAGGGCTTTCTTCCAAAGGACAAAATTTAAGTCCAACACAAGTTAAATCGGTATTTAATGGCGTTGACTCTCTCATAAGGGGTTATTCCAAACTTGGGACTCTCATTGAAGACGGGGCACTCAAAGTCCCTCTTGATCCTACCACCAATAAGTATTTTTGGCTTTTTAAGGATAGCTTCGTCAACGTTTACGGGGATTTGCTCACCGAACATAATATTGAAGCGGTAAAGGATAAAAAGAAGCCTAAGTTGCTGCCAATGCCCCTTAAGGATTATGTAATCAGGAACTCCATGAAGTTCAGGTATGGAATGAAGGTCAAGATTGTAAATGTTGATGCTGACATCAATGGAATGAAGAATAATACCATCAAGGTTTTGGTGGAACAAGATATAACCGGAATAAAAAGCAAGGGTAAGGAAGTGGAAAATCAGGACACGGTAGTAATGATGATGGAGTTTAAACCGGACTATTCATCTGCAAAGATTCTCAGCATTGCCGCCACAGGCCTTGGCGGCCATATGACCATCACCAATGCCGATATGGATGAAATTGAAGCGAAGAAGAAGGCTATGAAAGGAGCATCTCACAAAAAATAAATTTAAGATTGACAATGCGTAAGATTTACCTAATAACGATTATATCAACATTCTGTTTGTTCACTTCTTTTCTAAGGGGTTCAGTTTTGCCGGGGAGTAAGGATGATTGTAATTCCCTCAATATATTGTTTGTAGAGAACTCCCAGGTGGCAGATAAGGGTGACCTGAGTGGGGAGCTACTGTTCAGGTTGGAGGCTACCCTGGATTCCATCCAGAAGAAGGATAATTCTAAGTTTTTATTGTACATAAGCAACGGCGACCATCCCAATGTTGAAAACAAGGATTATGGCAAGGCATTGGAGATGATCACAAAATTGTATGACGAACCTACAAAGGCTGCCCCGAGCAATGATGCTGATCTGGATAAAATGAGGAAAGTATTGTTTAGCCAAAAGTATTCTGTGGCAAGCAATATCAGTATTCATTATTTTATAACGGATCATTATCTCAGCTCCCTGCTGGATAACGGCATTCAGAAAATGACCAATTTTTTCGCCAGGGAAATTGCATATAATACCTCATTCCAGGGGAAAGCAATTGATGTATATATCTACTTTTCAAGCAAGGTAAAGAATCCATCTGATCTTGAAAAACAATTCCTGTTTTGCAGCAATATGGGGATCAATCCGCAAGTGAATTTTCATTTCCAGTTATTGAAATAGTTGCATTCAGGATTCCTGTAAACTCAATCTGATTTACCTATATAAATAACAGTTTTAAATATGCTGACATATTATATGTACACATATAATATGTCAGCATTGTCGATACTGTATTTTTAAAAATAGTCGCCCGTTCAGACCTTTTTAATCAGAGTTTTTTAAAGTCTCATAATTGAGGGTGATGTCGCCGAAACATCAATGCAGTTCCTCTTTAATTTTAGGATATAGGCAATTCTTCTTGTGAAAGTTAGAATAGCCTTATTTGGTATATTGTGCCCGGTATATTGCCTTTCATTGATAAAGGATCTTCCGTGTATAAATTTGGTGCTTTAGGATGGTGTTAATATTTTGGATTTTTGATTCGTAAATGGTTTAATGAATTATGGTCTTGGAAAGTA
>CAILMK010000296.1 GCA_903835275.1 uncultured bacterium
ATTATTAATATTGAAAAGATTAAATACTTCCAGACTTGCCCAGATATTTTTAACGTACTTCAGCATTCCCCCTTTAGCACCCATGGCTGAGCGGTTATAAATAAGGCGTGAAAAACCAATATCTGTCCGGTAATAAGATGGGTAGCGCAATGTATCCTTGTACCTGTTATAATCCGGCGGACCGAAAGGCAGACCGGTGGCATAAACAAAATTAAGATGCACCCTGTACTTGGGTCTTCCCGGCAAATAATCCTGGAAGAATAAGGAGAATCTTACTAACTGATCCGATGGCCTTGGGATATATCCGGGATGGATAGTCAGCACCTCGCCGGTGTTTGGATCTACTTTTGTATAAACATCATTGTTGATGTCTTCCATGGTCTTTAAAAACGAAAGGCTTATCCATGATGGATTATCTTTTACAAATTCCCCATTCAGTTGAAAATCGAGACCTGTTGCATAACCCTTTGCATCATTCGTTGCAAAATAACGGATCTGTACATTGTCAATTTCATACGGAATAACATCCCATAAATATTTATAATATACTTCCGTTGTAAATTTAAACGGCCTTTCCCAAAGTGTGAATGTATAATCACTTCCAAGAACAATCTGTGCCGATTTTTGCGCACGGATATTTGGATTCAGATTACCATACAAATCCCTCATTTCCCTGTAAAAAGGTGGCTGGTCATAAATGCCTCCTGCAGCTTTTAATCTCCAGGGAGTCTTCAATCTTTTTTGCAAGGTGGTATCCGGTAGATTTTGATCCATCAGTTTTTTATTGTACTTCAGGTTCGGCTCGAAGAAGAATAAAAAACGCGGACTGATAATTAATTCCTTGTTGTAGTCCCAATAGTTGGCGCGCGTTCCAAAAGTCAGGGTGGCATTACTTTCCTTATCAAGTAACCACGTATTTTGAACGTAGCCGGAATACCGGTTCCATGCCTGGTTATTCCTTGAATAAATATACTGAGAAAGGTTCAGGTTCTGGTCAGGGGAATGATTTCCAATAGTGGGATTATGAGGTACAGAATAGCCGGATGAATCCACATAACTGTAGTCGTTTAACTGGTCGTGTATATCCTCATGTTGCGCTTTGAGGCCCCATTGTAAATTCAGATTCCTTTCGTTAGTGTGTCCGCCTTTTATTTCAGTATTGATAATTGTGTATTGCAAAATATCCCTGGCATGTGTAAAATATTCACCGCTGCCGAGAAGCGCTTTTACCTTGCCGAAATTATTTGAAGACGGATCATTGTCCAATTGCCCTAATTGGTAATCTCCTCCTACATCTTCCAGTTCTCTTTCATCATTGGAATATCCTGCACTCACCCATTCAATGCTGTCATGTTTGGTTACCCGGTACTTGAATGTTAATCCATTCATCAAGGTCGTATATTCAAGAATATCCTGTCCGAAATAATCTACATTCAATTGAAAACTCTGGGTAGCCGTTCCGAAGGATGTTTGTTGTGATTGAGGTTGTGAGAGGTAATAATTGCTGCCGTAGTAGGCAAAATAACTCACATTGAGCCTGTCAGTAATATCGTAACTAAGTAATCCCTGTGCATCTGTAAACTTGGGCTGGTAATTTCCCTGGATATTTAGTGAGTTCAGCAGATACTGGTTGGTCTTGTATCTTGCACCAAACATATATCTGAACCTGTGGTTATCGGAAGAACCTTCAATGGTAACTCCACCGCCCAGCAGACTGGCACTTACTTTCGCAGAAAATGTATCCGGTTCCCTGTAATGAATGTCCAGTACTGAGGAAAGTTTATCTCCATACTTTGCATCAAATCCACCGGAAGAAAAATTGAGGTAATCCACCATGTCTGAATTGATAATGCTTAATCCCTCCTGCTGTCCGGAACGAGCCAGTTGCGGCCTGAAAATTTCCATCCCATTTATATAGACAAGATTCTCGTCATAATTTCCTCCGCGCACGTTGTACTGGGAGCTTAATTCATTATTGGAAGAAACACCCAGCCCGATCATTTTGATCACCCCTTCAATGCCTCCGGCAGTATTTGGCTGCGCCTCAAAATCCCGAGGATGTATGACCCGCATCATAGGTTTGACATCTTTTTTATGGGTTACTATAGATGTCCCTAACTCGTATTCAAAATCGAGTTTTGGGCTAAACGAATAATTTTCATCCGGTGCCAAAGCCTTTATCGGAAAATGTTTTTTTACCTGGCTAAAGCTGAATTCTATTGTAAGGTCCTTGCCTGAAGGTACTTCAAGCGTATAACTGCCATCAGCAAGCGAATGCGTTTTTCCCTTGGCTTTTTCAAGGCTTATATTTACTCCGGCGTAAGGTTTATTGCTTGAATCCAAAAGCACACCGCTGATATGTGCCTTGTTTTGCGCACGTGCATTCACTGAAAACAGGGTGCAACACACAAAAGCGAGCAATATGCAGTAGTATTTCTTGTCTAACTTCATCAATGAGATTCTGGAATGCCAAAGATAACGCAAAAAGCTACATGGAAAGTGTATGGTTCTAAAAAAGCTCATGTTTATGAATGCATCAGCCAGATAAAAGCTGCAGCAAATGGTACGGAAAATAATTGCGCGTCAAAACGGTCCAGGATACCCCCGTGCCCAGGCAGCAAATTCCCTGAATCCTTGATGTCAAAACTGCGTTTAAGCCTTGATTCCACCAGATCCCCCCAGCCACTGAAGACGACAAAAATTACCGCCAGCCCTATCCATTCGGTGAGCGAAAATTCCGGATTGAAATGATGTAATAAAATACTCATCAGCACAGCACACACGCCACCTCCAATGCTGCCTTCCCATGTTTTCTTTGGGGATATGCTTGGGAAAAGAGGCGTCTTTCCAAACAATCTTCCGGAAACATACGCGAAGGTATCGTTGCTCCATATCAGTACAAGGCAGCCAATTACCTTGTAAGGATCATAAATTGGATCTACCAGTGCAATGGAGGGAAATATAGCAAGCGAAAATGAAATGTATACTATACCTGCAATGCTTATTCCCGCCCTTTCAAACGGCGCCTCCCTGGTACTGTAAAGTTCAATAATGTAAAAGCTAAGCAGCAAAGGCAATAAAAGCAATAGGAATCTCGGGGATAAAACTTCAAAGAGAACCATTGAAACTGTCAGGAAACAAAGAGTTCCGATCAATTTCGTAATGCCTTTGTAAGGCGCATATTTCTTGCTGTCAAATATCCGCGAGTACTCGTGGAGAGCCAGGAAATTTATGAGCAGTAAAAGGGCAAGAAAAACCCATTTCCCTAAGAGCGGTGCCCCTACCATCACTATTACAAAAACCAATCCTGTAATAGACCTTTTAAGCGTTTCATTCATGTAGCTTTTCCTATATTTTTATGCTTAGTTAGCACTAATATTATTATCAATTCCGATGATGATCTTTGCACGTCCTGCCTCTGCTTCCGGCACGTAAATTTCCACGGTGCCAAAAACCGTATAGGCGGAATCTTTTTTATTTTTTAAAACAGCATTCAATTCTTCATTATGCAATTTCCCGAGGATTATTTCAGCTTCCATTATTCTAGGAGAGCTATACACTTTTACCCATCTTCCCGTGCTTGGAAACTCCGAATCGTAAACCTCCAATTCCTCTGCGTGAGGAATAATTCTTTTAGAGCCGGTTTTATAAAGCAAATACATAATTGCTGATCCAAGTATAATACTTAGCAGCACAAGTGCGGGACTAATACTTACATTATCAGGATCTATATCCACGTGCTTATTCTGTGAAATATAAAAAACAAGAACAGATAAAAAGTTATTGCAAAAGTGAATAAACATGGAGGCTTTCAAATCACCCGTCCAGTAAAAAATATACCCGAGGAATATTCCCAACAGCATCCGTGGCAGGAATCCGTAAAACTGGAAATGGATAAAACTAAAAATAAATCCTGTTAAAATAATGGAGAAATGAATCTTCTTCGTCCAGCGGAAAATAGTGTTTTGCAAAAACCCCCTGAAGAAAAACTCTTCCGCAATGGCAGGAACAACAGCAATACAAATGGCTGTAAAAATAAAGGAACCGAAGGTGGGCATCTTCATGAAAATTTCGGTCACCTCTTTCAGGTTATCCTCCATGCCCTTTATTTGCGTTTCCAATCCTTTTAAGAAGGAAGGAAATGTCATTTCCTGGTTTATGTGGATGGTCCATTCCAGCAAAGGCATTAATGTAAAAAAAGCAAGCAAGGCAAGCAAAAACTGCATCAGGGGAGCCTGGTGCTTTAATCCGATATACCTGCCGGGCCCGGATTTATAAAGAAGCATCGGAAGTACCAAGGCAGGCACCAGGAATATTCCTACCGAGGATATCAGTTGGATGATCTTATTGGCAAGAATAATATTTTCCGTGGATTTTGCTGTAAGGTTTAACGCCTCCGGCTTTAGTCCCATGCAAATGGAAACTACAAAAGCACCTATCACAGAGATCATTATGCCACAACCAATAGTAATGAGCAAAATAATGCCCGTTTCCCGCAGCACTTCAGCTACCGTTGGTTTTCTCTCCAAACTGACAATGTTTTCCATTCTTTCAGCGTAAATTTGTGGCTATAAACCGTTTTGCAAAGCTACTACGGCAACCCTATGAATTGAAATTTACATTCAATTTAATGCAA
>CAILMK010000297.1 GCA_903835275.1 uncultured bacterium
ATGGTTTTTAAATCCGAAATCGACTCCGCCGCGGCGGACGAAATCCGAAATTAATATTACTCTCCCCTATAGTCGCAGCAAGACGCTGCGGAATGGAATAGTTTTTTGTTCTTAACTACTTAATAGATTATTCTGCGACAGCCTGACCTGACCATGTTGCCATGGTAGCTTCAAGGATCTGCTTGGCATTTGGGATCAACTCATCAAGGTTGTTTCCACTATTACCACCGCCATAAACATACGAGCGGAATTTCAAAACCCTCACTTTGTGGCAAGCTTCCGTTACAGGAGGCATCATATGCTCAAGTATTTCAAGGGTATCAAATTTCCATTGGTTGAATTTCCTGCTATCCTTGACGTTCTCAAGGTCGGCAATCTGAACTTTCAAATCTGACATAAATTTATGCAGGCAATTAGAAACCTGAATCAGTACAACGAAATTTCCCTGCAAATAGTTAGCCAATTAATTAATTATTTTTCAATGGGTTAGTGGTTAGTACGTTGAAAGCCATTTATTTTTTATCTGAAGCAGAATTCACAGAATTAAAGAATTTTCAGATTGAATTGAATTTCATTGTCACATCATCCTCCACCGCGGTGGAAACTAATTTGCACATTAATGGAACCATTTATGGTTCCATATGGTTTATGCCCTCTGACAACGCTAATAGAATTTCTTAAGGCTATTGCAGGTAAATCTTCTCCTTACCCCCTGCCCCACGCAATTCGTAGCCTGATTATTAACTAATTATATTATCTGCCACTTCGGCAAGCATCATTGTGAGACATCTCCGCAAGGATTTGAATGTTGAGGCTTTAGATATTGGATAATAGATAGTTAAGTCAAAAACTTTAACTTTATTAAATTTACATTTCAACTCAAATGACATTTAACCAACTTCAGTTGGCTGAGCCTTTATTGCATTCATTGCAAACAGAGGGCTATACCCAACCAACTCCTATTCAGGAGAAAGCCATCACCCCTATCATGGAACAACGCGACCTCCTTGGTTGCGCCCAGACAGGAACCGGCAAAACGGCAGCCTTCGCGCTTCCGGTACTTCATCTTTTATATAACCGTGCAAAGGATTCCAAATCCAATGCTATTAAAGTTCTTGTCCTCACTCCTACCCGCGAACTTGCCATCCAGGTGGATGAAAGCTTCCGTGTATATGGAAAACATACAGGCGTACGCACCGCAGTAATTTTCGGTGGCGTATCCCAACGCGGACAGGAAGCGGATCTCCGCAGGAATCCTGATGTGGTAGTTGCCACTCCGGGACGTTTGCTGGATCTTATCAAACAACGCATCGTAAGTTTATCCGATATCGAAATCTTCATCCTTGATGAAGCTGACCGTATGCTGGATATGGGATTCATCCATGATATCAAAAGGATCATCCCTATGTTACCGCAGAAGAAACAAACACTTTTCTTCTCTGCAACTATGCCGAATGAAATCCAAAACCTTGCCAACTCCCTGCTTCACGATCCCGTGAAAGTGGAAGTGGCTCCGGTGGCATCTACCGCAGATACCATTGAACAGGAAGTTTTGTTTGTTGAGAAAAACGACAAGCGTAATCTGTTGAATTACCTCTTACAGGATAAGGAAATAAAAAGAGCCCTTGTATTCACCCGTACCAAGCATGGTGCTGATAAGGTGGTAAAGGAACTTGTACGCAGCGG
>CAILMK010000298.1 GCA_903835275.1 uncultured bacterium
AGAATACAGTAGGGGCGTATGGAAATACGCCTAAATAAAAAGGGCGAATATCCATTCGCCCGTACATTTATCCATTCGCCTTTCGGGCTCACTTCAACATTTAATATTTATTATTGGATATTCAATATTTTCAGAGGCTTTCCAGCGCCGCCTTTACATTTTCCATCAGCCACAGGGGAGTGGATGTAGCGCCGCAAATGCCAACTTTATCATCAACATTGAACCATTCGGATTTTAGCTCCTCAGAGGAGGATATGAAATAAGAATCCGGATTATTTTCCTTGCATACTCCGTACAGCACTTTGCCGTTGGAGGATTTTGTACCGGATACAAAAATGATCTTATTGAAATTCTTTACGAAATCGCGCAGTTGTATATCCCTGCTGGAAACCTGCCTGCAAATGGTATCATTGAAATCAACCTCTACGCCGCGTTCCACCAATGTATCGCGGATTTTGTATAGGTTGCGCGTATCCTTGGTGGTCTGGCTGAACAGGCTGATCTTAGCAGGTAATTCCTTGCCGTCCAGTTCGGAAATATCCTGGAACACCACTGCATCCCCGGAAGTTTGCCCTACCAGTCCCTTCACCTCGGCATGGCCGTGCTTTCCGTAAATATAAATGGGGGTGTCAACTTCCTGGTAGGATTCCCGGACACGGTGTTGTAGTTTCAGTACAACAGGGCAGGAGGCATCTATAAGTTCAATATCGTTTTCAAGGGCAATTTTATAAGTTTCAGGCGGTTCGCCGTGTGCACGTATAAGCACCCTTTCATGGTGCAGGTTTTGAAAGTCCTCGTGCGAAATGGTTACCAGCCCTTTCTTTTTCAGGCGTTCCACTTCTTCATCATTGTGTACAATATCGCCGAGGCAGAATAATTTCCCATATTCATCCAGGTAATCTTCCGCCATCTGTATGGCATAAACTACCCCGAAGCAGAATCCGCTGTTTGAATCTATAGTAACCTGTAAGTTCTTCATTGCTTAATTCTTAAACAAAATTAGGGCTTTTTAATTCATTTTGGATGAAATATGCAAAAACAGGACCGAAAAATGGGGCGAGAGACGAGTGGCGAGGGACGAAATCCGCGTCCTGTAGGGGCCTACCCATACTGTCCGCCCAAATGAAGTGTCCGCGCTGTCCGCGGTGTCCATAACGCGGATAGTATGGACACCGTGGACACTTATATTCTTAATGCCCACGAGTTTGTAAATGAAGTATTCATATATTTGCGATTATGTATAAAAGCCATTTTAAGATAATTGCATTCTTTGTCCTCTTTGTTTCAGTTTGTGAATCATGTACTCAGGAGCAAAAGGAAACAAAAAAAGTTATTATTGCTGATAAAAACGATCTCTATGAATTTGGTTTAAAAGGGAAAGTAAAATCTGTAAGGCTTATGAGTTATGCTTCATCAGAAAATGATGGTAAGATACATTCCAATACTCAACCAACGATAAATACATTCACGCAGTTTGATTCTATTGGTAATATTACAGGTCAAGATTATGATTTATCAATCACTTCAAGGGTAAAATCATTTACTAGACGTATTTTAAAATATGACAAGGATAATATTCTTGAAGCCATCACCTATACAAGCAGTTTCCCAGACCCTAAAAATTTCGACGAAAGCTATCATCGTAAAGACTTTCCCAATATTGAATCAAAACATAGTTCAAGGATTGTTCACAAATATGATATTAAAAGAAATTTAGTTGAGATTTTAAGTTATGATTCGTTAGGTAAGATTAACGGAAATTCTTATTGTTATTATGATAATAAAAAGAATCCGATTAAAAGGAAAGCTTACACTTCTACAGGGTGGATGAATAATAATGCTATCTATTCTTATGATAAT
>CAILMK010000299.1 GCA_903835275.1 uncultured bacterium
CAAATAAAATCCAAGACATATAAGACCTCATTTTCTTATATTGATGGCCAGGACGAGGAATCGAATAAATCAATAATAGATATAGCCAACTTTATTTACGAGCTTGTGGATACCAGCGAAATGGATCTTTCTTTTGGAAATTTTGATTAGGAAATTTAACGGATTAACTTACCCCAATAATCCCAATTTAATCCCACCTTATTCATGAAGTCCTCGATATGCTCATCAAAGTTGCATTTATCTCTTTCTAACTTTCCTGGGAATTCTGGAACTTTCTCAGCCCATAACTGTAGATCAAATAAATCCCTATTGCTGTATGGAACCCTAGTTTCGTCAAGGAGAGCCTTAGATACATATTGATACTCAAAGGTTCTTAGGGTGACAGTCAAATTTTCAGCTATCCAGCTTTTAAGCATCATGATCTGCTTAAGAATTCCGCTTCGTATTGCTTCATCTAGCAATGACTGATCGGTGAGGTTGGGTGGCGTTACTAGCATGGGATTTCTCTGACGCAGTCTGGTGTGCAATTAGGGTTCATTTAATATCTTTTCTAGTAAGGAAGGCTGAAATGAATTAAAAATCTTGTCACTTCGACTAGGGTGACGCATTTTTCGGAGGGCCTTGACCTGAATTTGACGAACTCTTTCCCTTGTTACCCCGAGACTCTGACCTATCTCCTCAAGAGTGTGAGAAAAACCAAACTTCGAGTTAAATCTCATTCTTAATACAAGATTGTCTACAGGCTTAAGTGAATCAAGAATATCGTCCAAAAGTCGCATGTAATGCTCGGGGGAGACTGTCAAAGTATCCGTGGAAAAACCTGAGCCAAATGTACAGCAAGTAAGCGTAAAGGCTCCATCCAATGTCAGAGGATATAAGGTCTTAATTTTTAGATGGTCAAGCAGGTCATTATTGGGCATATCCGTACGCCTAAATTCAATATTTACACTTTACCCATAGATCTGTTTTTTTGAAATCATTTGCGCAGAATAAGGTGAAGGGAAAGAATGGGTCCTCTTTCCTATAAAACGGGCCCCCAGGGGGTACTAGGGGGTGGTTTTAAATTCAAGCTTGACCCCTACCCCCATATTTGAAGTAAATTAATTCAATGGACTATGACAGCTCAGATAACGGTGACGTAAAACCCGCTGGAAAGATTAAAACCCAAACCTTCAAACGGTTCCAATTGGAGCGTCTTATAAAGGACGGCACGGTTATTCCAGCATCCAAGCTAGCCGAAGCTAAAGAACAGGGACTGCAGCGTATTAGAGAGTTTGAGGCAGCTGCCGTGGATGAAGAGCGACATAGTAAGACTACAACTCCACCACCAAACGATAAGCTAGAGAACCAACCACTGACTAGAGAAAGATTTGCAGATGATTGTTAGATCACAAGCAGAATCTATATGGTGGGTAAAGTGGTGGGTAAAATTTTATTAAAAGAAAAAGCCCTTTGAAATCAAGGGCTTATCTAAAGTACTGGCGGAGACGAGATCCGCTCTGTATAACTCTACTAAAGTCCAGTAATGTCTATTTAATCCTTTATTCATAGGGCTTAGTAGGAATTAAGCTCTAGCAACATCTTTTCAAATCCATTAAAATCTACGTATTAATGGTGGGTAAATAGGTGGGTAAATATGAATAGTAGATCACAGTGGACAGCAAAATATGTTGAATCAATAAAGGAAGTTGGATATCACCTTGATCCATCTACCAAGGGACTATATCTACAGGTAACAGATGGAATAAGAGGCATTGGGAGAACCTGGATCTTCCGCTATACGAGTCCTGTATATAGAAACCAAAATAACCCAGGTAAGCCAAGAAGATGCGAAATAGGGTTTGGTCCACTAAAAAATAGAAGCCTAGCAGAGGCACGACAAAGAGCATTTGAATTACGAAAGCTAATACTTGAAGGGATAGAGCCTCTTGAGGAAAAAAAGCAGGGGAACATAACAAGAGCACTAGCTGAGGCAAAACGCATAACGTTCGCCGACGTAGCGCAAAAATGTATTGAATCCAAAAAGCTTGAATGGAAGAACGCCAAGCACAAGGCCCAGTGGACAAGCACTATTAATACGTATGTAAACCCAATCATTGGAAAACTTTCGGTACAGGATATAGACACAAATTTAATACTCAAGATTTTTGAGCAGCAAATTAAAAATAAAACAATATTAAAAGAAGGAACTTTTTGGGCAACAAAAACGGTAACAGCCACTAGAGTCAGGCAAAGAGTTGAAGTTATTCTTGATTGGGCAAAGGCAAGAGGTTATTTTCAAGGCGATAATCCAGCACGCCTGAAGGGGCACTTGGATCAGTTACTACAGAATCCAAATAAAATTCATCAAGTAAGACACCAGCCAGCAGTCCCCTACTCTCAAATAAGCACCTTTGTCTCTGAATTACGCACCAAGCAATCAAATGGATCCCTTGCTCTTGAATTTCTACTTCTTACGGCAACCAGAACAAGTGAAACTCTTCAGGCTAAATGGAATGAGATCGACTTTGAAAAGAAGCTATGGGTAATCCCAGCAGAGAAAACTAAAACAAAGAAGATTCATCGAGTTCCTTTAAGTAATCGAGCCATTGAAATTCTTAGCATCATGCAATCTAAGAGCAAAGGGGCTTTTATTTTTCCAACTCAAATTGGAAAGAACCGAGAAAAGCCAATGTCTGATATGACCTTATCAAGCATCATGAAAGATATACCTAATTTCAAAAGCTATGTGCCACATGGGCTGCGTTCGAGTTTTAGAGATTGGGCATCTGAGGAAACTACTTATCAAAATGAAACTGCTGAATTAGCACTTGCTCATAAAATTGCTAATAAAACAGAAGGATCATATAGACGTGGTGATCAGCTCGATAAAAGAATCAAAATGATGCAGGATTGGAATGACTATCTAAATATCAAAGCGAGATGAAAAATGATTTCTAGTAAAAAAA
>CAILMK010000300.1 GCA_903835275.1 uncultured bacterium
AGCAACGTCAGGATCAAGATTATTCAAAAGCATACGATATGCAGCTTCCTGTAACCAACCTTTACAAACTAAAGTATTGCCATGCGGTGCATGAAGATTTTTAAGATCCAGATGTTCCAATGTATTTTGTACAGACATTTGAGTATTTTATCGTTTAAGATTTCTATCGCGTGCTTCACGCATCATTTCGGAAGCATAAATAAATTCGTTCAGGCTATCATTATTCGTATCACGAATCTGATCCGCACTGCCCTGCCATTCCTTCAATCCTTTATGAAGGAAAATAATATTTTCACCGTGTTCCAAAACGGAATTCAAATCGTGCGTATTGATGATGGTGGTAGTTCCAAATTCAACCGTGATATCCTTGATCAGTCTGTCAATAACTGTTGAGGTAATTGGATCCAATCCTGAATTAGGTTCGTCGCAAAAAAGATATTTCGGATTCAAAGAAATAGCACGTGCAATTCCCACGCGCTTTTTCATACCTCCGCTTATTTCATCGGGATAGAGCTTATTTACATTTTCAAGATTTACCTTATCCAGGCAGAAATTCACGCGATCCATGATTTCCTTTTCAGATCTTTCTGTAAATAACCTCATCGGGAAAGCAACATTTTCCTCTACCGTAATGGAATCAAAAAGTGCTGAGTACTGGAATAACATTCCCAATTCCTGGCGAAGCTTGCGCTTATCTGCATATTTCAGCTTTACAAAATCCTGTCCGTTATAAAGAACTTTCCCATGATCGGGTTGCATAAGTCCTACGATGCATTTCATCAACACCGTTTTACCCGAACCGGAACTTCCAATGATCATATTCATTTTCCCGGGCAAAAAAGTAGCATCAATCCCTTTTAGAACGAGATTCTCTCCAAAATTTTTCTTTATGCCTTTGAGTTCGATCATGAATAATATCTAAAATTTTACAATAGCAATTTTGCAAGTATAAAGTCAGCAATCAAAATCAATACACAGCTATATACGACCGCGCGTGTGCTCGCCCTTCCTACTTCCAGTGAACTTCCACCGGCATGATATCCCTGATACGAAGAAACCGTCGCAATGATGAAAGAAAAAGAATAGCTCTTTGCCATCGCAAAGAAGAATGTATATCCGCGGAACGTAGAGCGAGCGCCTGCAATAAAATCATTGGATGTAACGATTCCGGTGGTTTCACCTACAAACCAACCACCATAAACACTAATACCCATGGAAATGATAATCAGCATAGGAATAACCACCACTGCGGCAATTACCTTGGGAAGAATTAAGTACCCTGCTGAATTAACGCCCATTACCTCGAGGGCATCAATTTGCTCGGAAACGCGCATGCTACCAAGTTCAGTTGCAATATTGGAACCGACCTTTCCTGCCAATACAAGGCAAGTAATAGTAGGTGAAAATTCGAGGATATTTGTATCGCTTACGATAGCGCCAATGATGCTTTTCGATACCAGTCCGCTGACGATCTGGTACGCTGTATTAATGGTAGTTACCGCACCCGTGAAAACCGCTATAATCGCAACAATACCAAGGGACTGAACCCCTATGGCATTGCATTCAAAAATAAAGCGCTTCCAGTAAATGGAGGCCTTTTCCGGTTTGGAAAAAGTATTCCCCAGGAGTATCATGTACGCGCCTAAATTATATAATATCCGCATTAATTAACAGTAAAAACTATTGCCGCAAAGTTAGGGTAATCCCCCATATAGACGAATCAGAGGGCGGAATAATTCCTTTTAGAGGCAAAAACCCAAAATAATCTTCATTATTTTATCGAAATTCGCAGACATGAATATCGTTATCACAGGAGCATCCAAGGGAATAGGCAGGGCAATTGCCCTCAAATATGCAAAGGCAGGACATAAAGTAGCCGTTTGTTCACGCACTGAAAAAGACCTCAAAGCTCTGGCAAAAAAAGCACCCGAAAACATCATCTACCAGACTTGCGATGTAAGTGATGCTGAGCAGATACACGACTTCTACGACTTTGTTAAGAAGAACTTCAAGACCATTGATATCCTTGTGAATAATGCAGGAATCTTCCTTCCCGGACAGATCCTCGACGAGGAAGATGGCAACCTCGAAATGCTTATTGAAACCAATTTGTATAGTGCTTACAGAATGAGCCGCCTGTTTTTGCCTGATATGATCAAACGGAAGAAAGGTCATGTTTTCAACATGTGTTCCATTGCGAGCGTAAAGGCCTACGAATATGGTGGCTCTTATAGTATCTCGAAATTCGCTATGTACGGAATGAGTAAATCCATGCGTGAGGAACTGAAACCTTATAACATTAAGGTTACGGCCGTGCTTCCGGGCGCTACCTTAACAGAAAGCTGGGCAGGTACAGATTTCCCTGATTCGCGTTTTATGAAAGCGGAAGATGTTGCAGATATGGTCTATGCAGTGAGTATGCTATCGCCTTCAGCGGTGGTGGAAGATATTTTATTGAGACCCATTGAGGGGGATATTTAAATCACGGATAAACTTCAACCTTCCTGCTATACTCAGGCAATACCTGACCAAGATGATACTGCAAATGTTTTACATAATCTATGAAAAGCCATTCTATGGTTTTTGCTTCTCCATCCACGGATGTTCTGCATAATCTTTGAAGGGAATTTGGATCCGCTGAATCAATAACATGAATAATATGCCTGTTCATGCTTATCCACAAATCCAAAACCGTTGCCCAATCATAAGAATGATAATTATTCAGCTTTACCCACTCATCCTGATGATATTTTATCATGGGAATATCCTCATATTGTGCTCGGATAAAACGCTGCAAATTATTGAATGCAGAATCAATCAGGTGACCCAACAATTCCTTCTTCGACCATTTCCCGGGAGCAGGTTTACGATCGAATTCTTCAGTTGAAATCTTATTGATTAATTCAGGACTTTCATCGAGGATTAATGAAAGTGTATTTAGTGCGTCTTGCATAATGCTATTATTTTTTCATTTCAATCGTAGTCATCCCCCTACCCCCTTCAAAGGGGGACTCCTCCGCACTAGCCCACGCAAAGCGAAACTATTTTGTCCCTTGTCCCCTGCCCTTTGTCCCTTTTTAGTGCGCTTCCAGCCAGTTGTAACCAGTTCCCATTTCAACTTCTATGGGTACATCTACCTTGAGGGCCTTTACCATTCCTTCGTGAACAATTGGTTTCAGAATTTCTATTTCGGAAGTGCGTACATCAAAAACCAATTCATCATGTACCTGTAAGATCATTTTTGATTTCAGATTTGCTTTCTCCATATCCGCATGGATCTTAATCATCGCCAGTTTGATCATATCAGCGGCAGAGCCTTGTATAGGTGCATTGACGGCATTACGCTCTGCAAAGCCACGCTGCGTTGCATTGGCGGAGTTTATATCGCGCAAATACCTGCGCCTGCCCATGAGAGTTTCCACATATCCATGATCGCGTGCGTAATCCACTTGTGATGCCATGTATTTTTTGATGCCCGGATATTGTTCGTTGTATTGCTCTATCAATTGCGCTGCTTCTGAACGCGGAATTTTTAATCGCTGTGCAAGACCGAAAGCAGAAATACCATAGATGATACCGAAGTTAACCATCTTGGCTTTTCTGCGCATATCGGATGTTACTTCTTCCAAAGGCACACTGAAAATCCGTGCAGACGTAGCCGTATGGATATCATGTTTCTCAATAAATGCGCGAATCATATTTTCGTCCTTGCTGAGCTCAGCAATAAGACGCAATTCTATCTGGGAATAATCCGCGGAAAGTATCGTATGATTTTCATCGCGCGGAATAAATGCTTTTCTTATTTCCTTTCCGCGGTCCGTACGGATTGGAATGTTCTGCAAATTAGGATCTGTGGAAGATAACCTACCTGTTGCTGCTACTGCCTGGTTATAGGAAGTATGAACGCGCCCTGTTTGCTTATTAATCAATAATGGCAATGCGTCCACGTAAGTGGATTTTAATTTTTGCATACCACGAAAATCCAATATTTTTTGTGCTATATCATGCTTCAATGCCAGTTGCGAAAGCACTTCTTCATTGGTGGAATATTGCTTGCTCTTGGAAGTACGTTTTGCATTTGGATCTAATTCCATTTTATCAAAAAGCACTTCTCCAAGTTGTGCAGGAGAATTAATATTGAATGACATTCCTGCCAATTCATACACTTGTGCTTCGGTCTCTATCATTTCATCCCTAAGCTGCAATGAATACGACGCTAATGCTTTCTGATCTATACGAACACCTTCGCGTTCCATGTCTGCAAGAACAGGCACTAAAGGCATTTCCACTTCATGGAAAACTTTTGCCCCGCCATTTTCATTAAGGAGTGGCTCCAGTTTTGGTTTCAACTGAAAAACCACATCAGCATCTTCCGCAGCATAATCCTTAATGGCTTCCGGAGTAAGGTCGGACATATTTAATTGTGCCTTTCCTTTTTTACCTATAAGTGTTGTAATGGAAATAGGATCGTATGTTAAATACCTTCTTGATAAAAGATCCATGTTGTGACGCATCTCAGGCTCGAAGATATAATGCGCAAGCATAGTATCAAATAATGGTCCCTTGACGTATACACCATAGTTCATAAATATCTGCATATCAAACTTGATGTTCTGTGCAAGTTTTTCAATGCTGGAATCTTCCATCACTTCCTTGAATTCCTGCACGATCAGTTTTGCATCTTCACGATTTAAAGGTACCGGAACATAAAATGCTTCCTTGTCTTTTATAGAAAATGACATACCTACCATTTCACAGCTGATAACATCGAGACCAGTAGTTTCTGTATCAAAGGAAATTGTTTTTGCTGTTTTTAAGTACGCTATTAATTCAGCACGTTCTTCAGGAGTAGAAACCAATTTATAATCCGGATGTATATCTGCAATAGTCTGGAAATTTCCTGCTTCCAGATCTTCAGGTTCTTCTTCTGCAAATTCAGATTGACTGAAAAGATCTATTGTAGGACGTACAACTTTTTCTTTCTTAGCAGATGGAGTTTTTTCTGCTGTTTCCTCTTTCATACCCGGAATTACGCGTGCGGCCATAGTTCGGAATTCCAGCTCATCAAATATTTCTTTGAGTGCTTCGTAATTAGGCTCACTGATGATAATTGCTTCTTCATCAAAATGTATCGGGCAATCAATTTTTATAGTTGCCAGTTCTTTTGACATCCTTAGTTTGTCAAGATTATTTTCAATGGATTCTTTAAGTTTTCCTTTAAGTTCTCCGGTATGTTCTATCAGATTTTCAACGCTGCCATATTCCTTGATCAGTTTGGAAGCAGTCTTCTCCCCCACTCCCGGAACGCCCGGAATATTATCCACACTATCACCCATCAGTGCAAGGATATCTATCACCTGCATAGGGGTTTCAATTCCCCATTTTTCCTTAATTTCATTTACCCCCAAAATCTCAAAAGGTTTTTGAAAAGCTGCGGGTTTATACTGCAAAATATTTTCCTCCACCAGCTGACCGTAATCCTTATCAGGTGTCATCATATAAACAACATATCCCTGACGTGAAGCTTCTTTTGCAAGGGTACCTATCAGGTCATCCGCCTCAAATCCATCGAGGGAAATATTTGGAATACCAAAGGCTTCCGCCATTTTGCAGATCCATGGAACAGCAATAATAATATCCTCAGGGGTTTCCTGCCTGCCAGCCTTGTATTCCGCAAACTGTTCATGACGGAAAGTTGGCTTATTCGTATCATACACAATGGCAAGATGCGTGGGCTTCTCACGTTTCATTATATCCAGCAATACATTGGTGAATCCGAATACCGCAGATGTGTTTACATCCTTGGAATTTATCCTCGGACTTTTGATGAATGCAAAATGCGCACGATAGATCAGCGCCATGGCATCCAGTAAAAATAATTTCTTCATCTTAATAAATTAGAACACTAAAATTAGAATTGATTTAAAATCAGGAACGGGCTTTCAGTTCTTCCCAATATTCCACTGCCCTGCGCATATGCGGGATCACAATGGAACCGCCCACCACAAGACCGATAGAAAAAACCTCGAAAAGTTCTTCTTCGGTAACGCCTATTTCGTGGCACTGGCCAACATGGTAGCTTATGCAATCATCGCAACGCAATACCATTGATGCCACCAAACCCATCATTTCCTTGGTCTTTACATCGAGCCCACCTTCCATATAGGCATTGGTATCCAGGTTGAAATACCTGTTGATGACCTTGTTATTCGCATCAAAGATCTTTGCATTCATCTTTTCGCGAAAGCTGTTAAATTCATCTACTCTTGAATCACTCATATTAGATTTGATAATAGCATTCAAAAATAGGGAAATCCCAAAACAAAAAAGCCTCCCCTTTCGGGAAGGCCTTCATAAATTTACCCAAAAAGATTAATTGGTCTTCTTAGCGTCAACTTTCTTGGATGCTTCGCCTTTAGCGTCAGACTTGTCAGATGTGCCGCTCTTTTTTATGCAAGCCTTTCCGTCCTTAGCGCCTTTTTTGCAGCATGCTTTTCCGTCTTTGCCATCTCCGCAAGTTCCAGCGTGCAAAGTAGTAGTGCTAACAGCAAATCCAAAGGTAAGTGC
>CAILMK010000301.1 GCA_903835275.1 uncultured bacterium
AATGTTCTTTATTTGCCAGTCTTCCCCGAGTTTCAACAACTCGCTAAAAAATTTCGTGTTTTCCAAGTTTCGTTATATATTTGATGCAAATCTATGAGTTCCCACTAAAATTCTCGTAGAACCAGTTTTATTTATCCTTTCTTTTCATTCAGTAAAAGGACAGGATAGTACATCAAGAATATACTTATTAAAATTGAGGCTTGGATTACAATACTTTAATTACCCATACTGGGAAGTAGGGTTAACCAAAAACATATCAAGGAGTACAGGTTTAGGAATTTCTTATGAATCCAATTTTAATCATAAGTTAGTCGGATATAGTTTGAGATATTATTGCAATAATATTTTCCCAAAATCAGCTGGATATTTCAGCCATATTTTATTTAGTTTAAGCCCTGTGTTTTATACAAATTACAAGATTAGTGAAATTTCAATAAGACCTGCATTAGGACTACGATTCAGGTATTTTTCAGTATTTTATGGGTATAATTTTTTGTTGAAAAACGAAAATATTGCAGGAATGAATACTCATGTAATTAGCATCAGTTCTTCTATTAGTTATTGGTAACAAAAAAAGCCCGCTCTTTTCAGAACAGGCTTTCTCAATAATCGTTATTAAATCCTTACTGCATCGGATAATATATTTCCGTGAGCCATTGAGCAGTGTCTTTTTCTTTTTGCGGGTCGGTTACGTAAACTTCCCATGAATCGCCTGTAGCTTTTTTCTTATTTTCCTTCATCCATTTCTCTATGGACATATAGGTTGGCATCATATTCATATAGCTGCCGTGGTAATCCGTTTTAAGCGCCTTGCAGCCCTTTACATCAGAATATTTTATATCGCCTTCGCCCTTGAGTTTTTTATCTACCGGGGCGCATGCATCAAAAATAAAGTTGTCATTCTGCCAGTGATGATAAACAGCAAAAGGAGGCCCGGTCATTTTCGCGTGATTTTTCGCAGCATATTTTGCAAGTTTACCCATGGCTTCCCCGAATTTTGCAGTTACATCTGCCTTGGTGCAGTTCACGCTGATCATTATTGCCTTCTGGTCATTGGTAGTTACTTCTTCAGGTTTCACTTCAGGAAGCACCATTGGGGCTGGCATTTTTTCTGCAATTTCCTTCAAGTTTTTCAAGCCTGCTTCGTAGTCGGGTCCGATCATTCCATCCATAGAAAGGAAAAAATAATGGGAAGGCAAGCGTAGATACCACGGCATATTTTCAGATTTGCTATCCATATCCCAGGTAACTTTTGTTCCATTTGCGGTTTTTTGCAGTTTGAAGGACGAATTTGATTTCCCCATGCCACCAAATTCCATTGTATTTAATAAAATGCTATCGGGCATCGCATCGGTTATGCATAGCGAGCCGCTTCCCAGCTTATCACCTTTCCAGTTATATTTCGCTCCCTTACCGAAGGCAGGTCCTTCATAACTTAGCTTGGTACTTGGATCTTTCTTTAACCAGGGTGACCATTTTTCCCAATTTTTAAGGGTATCCAGCTGACTGAAAATAACTGCGGGTTCAGCCTTGATGACAATGCTGCGCTCTACATGTACCTGCGAGGGTAAAAAGAGTGCAACCACCAATAGCAATGCAATAATCACAAGCAATGTAATTCCAATTGTTTTCAGGATTTTCATAATTGTTCACTATTAAATTTAAATCGAAGCTATTGAATAATTCTGAACTGACAAAACTATATTATATATTTTTGATTAAAAGTTGTAAGATTCAATTATGAAATTCAGTTAGTTAAGCTCCGAATAAAATAATTGTGTAATTAAAAAACAATTTTGCATAAGTTGGTGTTAGCATGATAACACTAAAAATACAAACATGGCACAATATGGTAAAAAGGCGCAAACTAAAGTAGAAAAAGTAATGCGCGAAATGAAAGAAGGCAAACTGAAAAGTGGTAACACTAATAAGAAAGTTACCAGCCGCAAGCAGGCGATTGCAATAGGTTTATCAGAGGCAAGAAAAGCAGGAGGAAAGGTTCCTGCTCCTAAGGCTTCTGCAAAAAAGTCTGCTACAGCTAAGCCTGCTGCTAAAAAATCTACCGCAGCTAAATCTACAAAAGCGGTTGCCTCAAAATCTACAGCTAAAAAATCTGTTTCTGCAAAACCTGCTGCAAAGAAAATTTCTGCAACAAAGAAGATGGTTTCTAAAGCCTCCGGTAGGACTGCTGCAAAAACAAATGCAGCTAAAAAAGCAAGTTCTCTGAAAGCAGCTGTGAAAAAGACAACAGCTTCTTCAAAGACCACTGCACCGAAAAAAAGTGCTCCGGTAAAAGCGAGTGCCTCTAAGACCGGTACTGCTAAAAAAGCTCCTGTTGCAAAAAGCAAGGTTTCTTCTGCCAGTATGGTAAGAAAAGCGCCTATAGCAACTGCCAAAAATGTACCTGTAAAAAGAAATACCAAGGCAGCTAAAAAGGATGAATCTATGCTTATGCAAATGGAAGAGGCAGTGGAAACCCGGGCCAAGGCTGTTATGAAGGCAGCAGTTGGACTTTTCGATTACGTGGAGGAAGGATTGGGAATGAAACCGGCTAAAAAGAAGAAGGGTAAATAATCTATTCTTCCAATCCTGATTTGTGATTATAACCACGCAGGAATTCCTCAATGAGCATTCTTTTTTTGCCCTCCATCTGGACTTCCTTCAGATGTAAGAATCCTCCGGGCAATGCTAATTTGAGATAATTTTTGCCATCAGATACTATGACGCCGGGCGCATGATTGTGTCCGGCGTTTTCCTTTTCGCATTTAAATACTTTGAAAATTTTGCCGTCCAGCTGCATCCATGCGCCCGGGTAGGGGCTTAATCCGCGAATGAAATTATACACTTCGTCCAATGATTTTTCATGGGGTATTTTGCAATCCTCCTTGAATATTTTAGGGGCAGTTTTTGGGTGTGCTACCACTGGCTGAGGGAAAGTGGTAACCGCTCCCGCCTCTATGGCGCGTACGGTTTTAAGAACCAGTTCGGCACCAAGTATCATCATTCGGTCATGTAATTCACCGGCGGTTTCATCATCACCAATAGCAAGCTTTTCCTGCATGATCACATCGCCCGTATCAATTTCCTGTTGAAGAAAAAAGGTGCTTAGTCCTGTCATCTTTTCACCATTCATTACTGCCCTGTTGATGGGAGCAGCTCCACGGTAATCCGGCAGGAGTGATGCATGCAGATTGAATGTGCCTAATGCGGGCATAGCCCAGACGAGTTCCGGCAGCATCCTGAAGGCAACCACAATTTGCAAATTGGCATTAAAGCTTTTGAGTATATCTAAAAAATCCGGATCCTTTAGTTTCAGGGGTTGCAACACAGGAATGCCATGGAGGGATGCAAATTGTTTTACTGCGGATTCATGCAGTATTTGTCCCCGCCCTGCCGGTTTATCAGGTGCTGTTATCACTGCAACGACATTATATCCGTTCCTTACCAGTATCTCCAGGGAGGATACTGCAAATTCGGGTGTTCCCATGAATATAATGCGCAGTTCATTTTGCATGCTGCGAAATTAAGGTTTTATGTTTGTGTTTGTTCGCTGTATTCCTTTTGAACTATAAGAATACTTTGTGTCCAAAATAAATCTTTCATATTAACATAAAATGAACGAATTTTGAAAGATTCTAAAAAGCCGCCGAAATATGCAAAAACGCTGGATCCCTAAAGCCCTTCCTCTGCAGGAAGATGTAAATAAACTGCAGGAACAGGTGGCTATCAGCGAAATATTATTGCAATTAATGCTGCAGAGGGGCATAAACAGCCTTGAAGCCGCGCAGGCATTCTTTAATCCTGAAATCACAAAACTCCATGATCCTTTTTTAATGAAAGGAATGGATATTGCCGTAAACCGTATTAAACAGGCCATTGAAAACGGCGAAAAAGTGTGTATTTACGGCGATTATGACGTGGATGGTACCACGGCAGTGGCCTCTGTTTATTCGTTCTTTTCGGGACTTTCTGAAAATTTTCTCTTTTATATTCCTGATCGTTTCATTGAAGGTTATGGAGTTTCCTATCAAAGCCTGGATTGGGCAGTAGAGAACAATGTAACGCTGATGGTGGCACTTGACTGTGGAATTAAATCCATTGGTCAGGTGGAGGAAGCGGCTAAAAAGAATATTGATTTCATCATTTGTGATCACCATACCCCGGGAGATGAGATCCCTGCTGCGGTGGCAATTCTAAATCCCAAGCAAGTGGATTGTCAGTATCCTTTCAAGGAATTGTCAGGGTGCGGTATTGGCTTCAAACTGATGCAGGCGTATGCAATCATGTTTGATATTCCGTGGGATGTCAATGAATACCTGGATCTGGTAGTGATCAGTATTGCCTCTGACATTGTTCCCATTGTGGATGAGAACAGGATCATGGCATATTTCGGAATCAAGCGCATTAATGAGCATCCAAGGCCGGGAGTAAAAGCATTGATTGAACTGACCGGCGCTTCAAAAAACATGAATATAAATGACCTCGTTTTTAAATTGGGTCCGCGTATAAATGCTGCAGGAAGGATAGCCAGTGGCAGTTCTGCAGTGGAAATGCTCATTGAAAAGACTGAGGAAGGAGCTATTGAAAAAGCTTCCGCCATTAATAAAAACAATACCGACCGGCAGGGAGTGGATCTTGTTATCACCAAAGAAGCCCTTGCTATGATAGATGATAATGTCCTTCTGCAAAATCGTAAAACCACGGTACTGTACAGCAAGGACTGGCATAAGGGAGTTATCGGTATAGTAGCTTCACGGTTGATCGATAAATATTACCGTCCTACGGTATTACTCACGGAATCCAATGGCAAGGCTGTTGGGTCGGCAAGAAGTGTACAGGGGTTTAACCTCTATGAAGCACTTGCCAATTGCGCGCACTTATTGGAGCAATGGGGCGGGCACCAGGCAGCGGCAGGCCTGAGCCTTGATATTGATAAAATAGAGGAATTTGCAGACGCTTTTGAAAAATCTGTCGATTCGCTTATCACAGAAGAATTACTGACTCCTATCATTGAGTACGACCTTGAAATTCCTTTTTCCATAGTAACATTATCTTTTTGTAAAACACTGGAGCGCTTCGGGCCTTTCGGGCCTGAAAACATGAAGCCGGTTTTCGTTACCCGCAATGTAAAAAACATGTACCGTCCTAAAATTGTAGGCACCAATCATGTCCAGTTGCAACTGACTTCCGAGGATACAGATGCTTATTTTAAGGCTATTGCCTTTGGTTTCGGTGAGCATTTTGATAAAATTGTCAATGCTAAGTATTTTGATATTTGCTATACCATTGAGCCAAATGAGTATAATGGCAATTATTCACTCAATCTTAATATCAAGGATATTAAACTTTCATAACTGCTTGTATTTGTGGCTGAATGTGTTCAATCATGGCATCTGCATGGTGGAATTCCCCTTTATTGTTTAATTTTGTACTTTATCTATGAAGCTAAGAGCAGAAGACCTTGTTAAAACATACCGCGGGAGAACCGTTGTAAATCACGTTTCCGTGGAAGTGGAACAAGGTGAAATAGTTGGTCTTCTTGGCCCTAACGGTGCCGGGAAAACCACTTCGTTTTATATGATCGTCGGTTTTGTCCGTCCTGAAATGGGGCGTATTTATCT
>CAILMK010000302.1 GCA_903835275.1 uncultured bacterium
CCCTGTTTGAATATATGAATGATGACATGCTTGACTTTAAAGGAAAGGCCAATAATAATTTGGTGAGCTCCCGTGGCATTGGTTGGATGATAGTAGGGCACAATATTCATCATTGCAAGGTAATGCGTGAAAAATACCTTGACAACTAGAGTATTTCTGTTCAATATTGCCATTTACTCTTGATAGAATATAATTATTTTATATTTTCGTGCAAAATTTGAAGTATGAAGAAGATTCTTGTTTTATTTTTTGTCGTTCTAAACATCAGTGGCTTAAAGGCTCAGATTACTGATAAGGAAAAAAATCTCCGTGAGGACAATATTGATACTTTATTAGGTTGGCGGGTAAATGGAGTTGTTATTTTGACTGCAGCTCAAAGTTCATTTAATAATTGGGCAGCCGGTGGACAGAATTCTGTATCGGGAAATGGACTAGGGAATTTGTATGCAGGTTATAAAACCAAACGTGCCAGTTGGGATAATGCCCTTGAACTTGGATATGGTTTGTTAAGACAGGGCTCTGAGGAGAACGCCTGGATCAAATCAGATGATAAGATTGACCTTACTTCCAAATATGGAAGGAGAATGTCCGATAAATGGTTTGCAGCGGTATTGGTCAATTTCAGGACTCAATTGTCTCCAGGGTATAAATATCCTAATGATACGGTAAAAATCTCAGATTTTCTTGCCCCTGCATATGTTCTTGCTGCAATTGGATTTGATTATAAACCTGCTAATGGAATCAGTGCATTTGTTGCCCCCATTACTTCAAGAACAATTTATGTAAATAATCAACAACTTGCTGATTATGGCAGTTTCGGACTTACGCCAGCTGTACTTGATGATAAAGGCAATGTGATCTCGCATGCTAAAAAGGTGAAAAATGAATTTGGAGGCTATTTGAAACTGGTTTATAAAAAGGATAATTTATTTAAAAATGTCAATCTTTTAACCAAAGTAGATTTCTTTTCCAATTATTTGAAAAATCCCCAGAACCTGGTTGTAAACTGGGAGAATCTAATATCTTTAAAAGTCAATTCACTTTTAACAGTTACTATTGCTACCAACCTTATTTATGATGATGCCATTAAAGTGCCGACAGGTAAAGATGCAGCGGGCATCCAACAGTATATTGGTCCAAGGACTCAGTTTAAAGAGGTACTTGGAGTAGGGGTGTCTTATAAATTTGCTAAAAAGTAGTATATATCCAGACCTTAATATCTGCCGGTTTAATGAAGAATTCATGTTAAGTATTATGCTCGTTTAATTAGCTATATTTGCATAAGTTAATTGCAGATATGGCTGTCATACACTCACATTCGAAGCCTGGAAACCGTCTGATAGAATTTATTTTCTTCGGCAATTATTTTTATGGTATTTGTGCGGTGGCATTATCCATAGAAGCAAGCCTTCAACAACATTTCCCGATTAACGATATACATTTTTATATTTTACTTTTTTCCGCCACAACTCTGTATTATACCAAGGCCTATATATCGGAAAGTGATGCAACCACTGATAATCCAAGGACGAATTGGTATATTTCCAATCGCAGGTTCGCATTTTTCAGCCAGATTTTATTTACCATAATCATAGCTGGCTACGCCGTTTACTTTTGGTTTTTCAGGAACGAATTTTTCAGGGATTTTA
>CAILMK010000303.1 GCA_903835275.1 uncultured bacterium
AAATCATCCATCATTAAATTCATGGCGGCAACCACATTGTCAAAATTAAGCAAAGGTTCGCCCATGCCCATCATAACAACATTAGTTACTTTTTTTGTGTCACCTAAGCGTTTTTGAGCAACGATCACCTGACCAATAATCTCGGCCGTAGTTAAATTTCGGTTAAACCCCTGTTGCGCAGTAGAGCAAAAACTACAGGCTAAAGCACAACCAATTTGTGAGGATACACATAAAGTGCCTCTTCCCTCTTCTGGAATAAAAACCGTTTCAATTCTATTACCGCAAGAAGTCTGCAATGCCCATTTACGAGTTCCATCGCTCGCAATTTGCTCAATAACAATTTCTGGTGTCGCTAAATAACAATTTTCTTTAAGATAGGTTCGCAATGACTTGCTCAAATTAGTCATCAGATCAAAGTCTTCGACCCCTTCCTGATAAACCCATTTAAGTACTTGCGTAGCTCTAAAAGGCTTCTCCCCTAAAGCGACAAAAAAAGCCGCAAGGCCTTTTCTGTCGTAATCAAGCAAATTAAATCTTTTTGAATTAACGAGTTCTTGCACTGATTTCTTCATCTGAGAAAAAGTAAGCGATTTCTCTTTTAGCTGTTTCTAAAGCATCAGAACCATGCACTGCATTTTCATCGATGCTTGAAGCAAAATCTGCACGGATAGTACCCGCGGCCGCTTCTTTAGGGTTTGTAGCACCCATAATTTCACGATGCTTAAGAACTGCGTTTTCACCCTCTAATACCTGCATGATCACAGGACCTGAAATCATAAAAGCAATTAAATCTTTAAAAAAGCCACGCTCACTGTGTTCAGCATAAAATCCTTCAGCTTGAGCTTGAGTTAAATGTAACATTTTTGCAGCAACGATATTTAGTCCGTTGCTTTCGAAACGGCTGTAAATTTGACCAATTACATTTTTAGCAACTGCATCTGGTTTAATAATTGAAAAAGTGCGTTCTATAGCCATTGTTATTTAAAACTCCAAAGTAACATAAAATAAAAAAATTGAACTGTGTATTATACCTGATTATGTCAGTCTTGTAGATAAGCGACTGAATTACGGCCTATCGTCTACGATTGATCCTTCTTTAACTGGTATCATTAAATCTTCTGCACTAATTCCTAACATTAGGGCCATAGGACTAGCGATAAAAATAGACGAATAAGTTCCAAAGAACACACCAAAAAGTAATACGATTGAGAAATTATGAATAATCTCACCACCCAAAAAGAACAATGATACTAATACTAAAATAACCGTTAACGAGGTCATAATAGTTCTACTTAAGGTCACATTAACCGAAATATTCATGACTTCTTCCGTTGTTTTATTTCTTAATAAACGAAAGTTCTCACGAATACGAACATATACAACGATAGTATCGTTTAAAGAATAACCAATCAAAGCTAATACCGCCGCTAACACAGTTAAATCAAACTCAAGTCCTAAAATAGAAAATAAACCTAAAGTCACTACTACGTCGTGCACCGTTGCCAGAATAGCTCCAGTCGAAAACTTCCACTCAAAACGCCATGCGATATAAATCAAAATAGCGATAGTTGAATAAAGCAATGCCAAGAAGCCATCTTCTGCAAGATCATCGCCAACTTGGGGCCCCACATATTCAACACGTCGAATACTTGCAGGCTCAGTCGTGGTCTTATTAATTGCCTCTAACACTTTAGTACTTAAATCAGCACTACTGATACCTTCGTGTGGTTTTAAACGAATTAACACATCTTTTGCGGTACCAAAATTTTGCACCGTTGCATCGTCAAAACCTTGCGTATCTAAAGTATTACGCAATACATTTAAGTCAGCGGCTTTCTGATAACCGATTTCGATTAAAGTTCCGCCCGTAAAATCGATACCCATTTGTAGGCCACGAATAGCCAATGAACCTATCGAAATAATCATAAGTATTCC
>CAILMK010000304.1 GCA_903835275.1 uncultured bacterium
AAAAAACGTATGGTGGTACCGGAGATGAAGAAGCGAAAAGCATAATCAAGGCTTATGATAGCGGATATATTATATTGGGGACTACAACATCAAATGATCATGACGTAACTCATTTGCATGGCAATGCCGATATCTGGATATTTAAAATTGATGATAAAGGAAAACTGCTTTGGCAAAAAACTTTTGGTGGTTCCGATGAAGAAAGGGCAGCTTCTATTGTAGCTACAAATGACAGCTCTTACGTTTTTATTGGAGGCACCGCATCAAGTGATGGAGATGTACGGCTAAGCAAAGGTTCCCTGGATGTTTGGGTAGGTAAGATTAAGGATACAACCCTGCTCTGGGAAAAAACGTATGGAGGAAATTCTGATGAAGTTGGAACCGGAATAGTTTATACTAATGCAAATAATGGTCTGGCATTTTCCGCGCATACAAATTCATCGGGTAATGGTGACTTGGCAGGTGATAGCCCTACAGGTGGCGAAGGAAGCCCATGGGTGGTGAAATTAAATCCATCTATAACAACCGGATTGGAAGATGTAAGAAATTACCAGACTTCTGATATTTATTTATATCCTAATCCGGCAAACGCGATACTTCACTTAAAACTAAAGGAGTCTTCAAAAACGAGTTTCTCCTCAATCAGGATTAATGATGTATGTGGAAGAATAGTTTATTCATCAGGCGATATTACTTCAAAAGAAAGTGATATAAACATCGATATTTCCGGATTTAAAAACGGAGTGTATTTTTTATCTGTTCAGGATAAAGATAAAGTTTGGAATCAGAAGTTTATTAAAGAATGATTTTAATTTTTCCGTCTCTTTCGTCTATCGTCCGTCGTCTGTCTATTTTATCACAATGATCTTCTTCGTCCATGGTAGGACAGTGAAGATTCCCAATCCTCCTGTTACGTTAGATGCAATGGTGGCTGGTTGTCCGAATGGATTTCCGAGGGAATTTACCGCTGCACCAACCGTGCGCAAATAATCGTAATACTCTTTACGAATGTGGAACATTTTAACTTCAATACTATCGCCCTGTTTATAGCGATAAGGCCCGCCAATCACCAGTTCCCCTCCATTATTAATGGCATCGGTAAATGTTACATCCTGTTTTAGCGGATGCCCTCTTTTCACCACGGAAGCGGAATCCATATTGAGTATCCTTGCCTGCATTCTGTAATAGTCAAGATTGTAACTTGCGTCGTTCCATTTTACGATCAGATTGTATGTCGTATCCCGTGCGCTAAACGTTGTGCTGATGGAATTGATACTCACTGTATCCAGCCATTGTGTGGTGGATGTTGCCACCCTGCCGTTATGGTCATCAATGCTCAATGTATATACTAGCCCGGTATGGAAAAACATTCTCTTTTTGGTCGTTATATTCGGATAGTGAATATAGGTGGTGCCTATTTTTACGGAGTCCAGAGAGAAACTATAATTGAAGTATTTGTAATTGAATAATTTTATATTGCTGGTATCGCAATTATTAATCAACAGATTTTCATCCAAACGAAAGGTATAAGTTTTTCCCGCTGAATCATACGATACCGTTACATCCGCACCTTTTACCTGCAGGGAATTTAAATTGACAGGGGCAAAATAATCCTGTGTATTTGAAATAGCTGCCTGTACTCCCACCAGGTTATTTAATGCACATTCTGTAGGATCAGGGTTGCCAAGATAACACTCCACTGCCAGCTGACTTTTGAAAGGAGGAAGGTTCAGCGGAATTTCCTGTTGCAGTTTTCTGCAGGAGGAAATGATCAGCATTGTTCCAATAAAAAATATACTTGCAAGCAGCGCAACTCCTCCCCTGTTTTTAGGGGAGGTGCCCGAAGGGCGGAGGGGTTTCTTTAGGGGGTTAGGGGGCAATAGCTGCCTGAATCTGATGAACGTATTGATTTTAAATTTCATATTCTTAAAATTTAAAATTATAAGTTACCGAAGGAATAATAGGGAAGAGGGAAACCAGTTGCCCGGTATTTTGTGCAGGAAGTGTTAATCCACCCGGCTGTTTAGCATAAGTTGTTTCAATATAAATGAAGTACGGATTTCTCCTGTTCAGTGCATTGTAAATACTAAAGCTTAAATCAGATGAACCCCACTTGGGATGGAATTTCCAAACCAGTCCAAGGTCCAGGCGCATATAGTAAGGCATCCGGTAATTATCCCTTTCCTGGTATACCGGAACAATATTGTTTCTCGAGTAATCAATCCCCTGGACGGCTGCATAACCAATAGGCATGGTGGTAAGCGTGCCGGTATTATAGATAAACGACATGGAAAAACTCAGGCGTTTATTTATCTCATAAATGGCCACCACCTTGATGTCATTTCGAACATCGTATTTAGGCTTGATGGTTTGATAAGGCGCCAGCAAACTATCAAAGTGTCGGTAACTCCATGCAAGTGTATAACCAATCCATCCAGTTAACCTTCCTTCTGATTTCTGTATTAATAATTCATTTCCATAACTCCATCCTTTTCCGAAAATGAATTCCTGTTCCAGATTGGGATTTAAAAATAACTGGGCACCGTCTTTAAAATCAACCTGGTTGTAAAGCCATTTATAATACACTTCATCAGTGACAGTAATTTTATCTCCGAAAATAAGTGTTGTAAAACCGGTAGCAATCTGGTCTGCCTTTTGCGGTTTCACAATTCTTGTGGTGGGATACCATACATCCGTTGGAAGGGATGCACCGGAATTGGAAACCAGATGCACATATTGTGACATGCGCGTATAACTCAATTTCCAGGATGTTACATCACCTAGTTTATATCTTGCTGCTACCCGCGGTTCAGGATTCACGCTGTTGTTGCCTTTGTAATTGAAGGCAGAAAGACGCGCTCCGTAATTTATTTTCAATGGCTCGGATACCTGCCAGTCATCCGATGCATAAATAGCTTCATCTGCTCCGAAGAGTGTGTTGTTGTTATGAAAATTTAAACTGTTATCAGATGAGTTTAACTGGAAGCGTCCCACGCCGAAAGTATGATACGTAAAATCCCCGCCAAACTTTATTGCGTGCGCTACATTAGGAGTATAATCAAACTCTTCTTTCAATGCCCAGTCCTGTATACTGCTGCCCACCGAAAAGCTGAAAATATCAGCAGTGCTGCCAATGGTGTACTGGTAATTTGTATAGGTGGCTGTTGAATTCAGGAATAACTTGGGACCAAATAAATGATTCCAGCGTGCCGTGCCTGTTGCATTTCCCCAGTCAAAAGAAAAATTGAATGGAGAACGATTGTACCCGAAAACATCCCTTCCGAAATAACCCGATAGATAGAGCCTGTTGGATGAATCTATTGTATAATTTATCTTTGCGTTCAGGTCATAAAAATAATAATCCGGAATAGGATTATATGTTGGGTCACTGGCTTGTGATTTATTATACGCCTTGGTGAATAAATCCACATACGTACGCCGTGCGGAAATAATAAAAGAGCACTTGTTTTTGATCAGCGGTCCCTGGAATAATAAACGTGAGGAAATTAATCCGATACCACCTTCAGTAGAAAATTTATTGGAATTCCCTTCCTTCAGGTTTACATCAATGACGGAAGAAAGCCTTCCACCATAATTGGCAGGATAACCGCCCTTATATAATTCAAAGTTTTTAACAGCGTCCCCGTTGAATACAGAAAAGAAACCGAATAAGTGTGAGGCATTATATACCGTGGCACCATCCAGTAAGATCAGGTTCTGGTCAGGGCCGCCACCGCGCACATAAAATCCGGTGGTCCCTTCGGAGCCACCCTGCACACCCGGCAATAATTGCAGTGTTTTAAGGATATCCACTTCCCCGAATAGCACCGGAAGTTTTTTCACATCTTCCATACTTACCTCAATCTTGCCCATCTGGGTTTTTTCTACTTGCTGGCGGCCGCTATTTGCATTATCGGTTACTTCATTCAATTGCTTATCAGAAGAGGAGGAAAGCAAATAATCCTTTCGTATGTTTTTAGCAAGTTTCAGGCTGTCCTTCTCCTCCATAAAGCCGATATAGGATATTTTAAGATGGTAGTATCCTGCAGGAAGTGTAATGCTGTAATAACCGAAATCATTGGTAATTGCACCGTTTTTGGTTTCAACTACTGATACGGCTGCACCTGTAAGATTTTCTCCGGAGCTTTTATCACGGACGTATCCGCTTATGGTTATTTTATCCTGCGCATGGATATAATGGCAGGTCAGAAGAAGGATGGCAATTAAAAAGTACTTTTTCATTGTCAAGTCAGGCAGTCTGCAAGGTATCCCACTTGATAAAAGGATATCTATTGTACGAAGTGATAGACGCAGAAGTGGGGTGGATATTTTAAATGCTTTAAAATATAGATACTACTTGCTGCTCAGGAAATTCTTCAACCCATTAATATTGGTGATCAGGGAAGAATTAACTCCCTTCAGGTCTGCCAGTAATAATGAGATCCAATCAAGCACATAAATGTTTTCATATATGGATCCAATGGCTGAATTCACACTCAATTCAAAAAGCGTATTATCGTTGTTTTCAAGAAGATCTTTCAGGAAACTGAAGCGTAATTCTGTACGCTCGTTACTGTGACTATTCAGGAAAAAGAAAACGGAATTCATTTGACCGTAATACGATTCTATCACATTATGGTTTGATTCCGGAAGTTCGTGAAGGAATGCCTCATCCTTGGTATTCTCCTGTATTTGCTGGCAAAAACGCAATCCCACAGGATTGGTTATATAATCTGTAACAACGACGATTTTTTTTGGATATCCGGATTTGAATTTCTCTACAAATTCATTTGCCTGCGTTATGTAATGATCTGTGTTTTTTAATTTTTCGGCGACTGCGTGCAGTGGTATTTTAACTTCGTTATGGAATAACTCCCCGAAGAATTGCAATAAATAAGTCAGGGAATACCCGAGTGCCATTCTTGGCTGGAATCCCGGAAGTGCCCTGTAAATAGTATGCCCTGCATTTTCTGCAAGTTCTGCAAGTTTTCCACCAGTGGTTACAGCAACGATAGTGCAGCCCTTTTTGCTTGCCGCATCATACATTGCCAGTGTTTCCTCGGTATTCCCGCTGTACGAACTCATGATCGCGAGCGTTTTGGAAGAAGCATATTCAGGCAAAACGTAATCCGAGATCACTTCTATTGGAAGCGATGACGTATTGAATAACAAACTTTTAGCGATCCTTCCTGCAATACCGGAACCTCCGAGGCCGGATAGGATGATATTATTGAAATTACCTGCCTTTAATCCATGAGGTTGATAGTTGGCAAGTGCATAACTGATTTGCTCGGGGAATTTTGCCAGGTCGTCTTTTTGATATTTCATAAAATAAGAATAGAGAGTCTGTTATTGATATTTTGGGGCAAAATTAGGGATTTATCAGAGGAAAACTGTTATTAAATCATAACTTCTTTCTCATACTGCGGTGAGGGATACCAACCTCTGTAAAAGGCTCTCCGTAAATCTCATAGCGGAGGCTAAGATAAAAAGGCACCGCCGTTTCCCGTGCATTAAGGACCATCTCATCAGCTCCCTTGTGCCTCGCAATTTCCTCGGAATAGACAACGAGGGCTTTCCCGATTCCCTGCCCCTGCAAATGATCGTCCACTGCCACTTGGCGCATTTTCATTTTGCCGTTTTCCAGGGGAGTAAGGATCAGGCAGGCAACTATTTTATCATCCTGAAATGCTGCCAGGTGAAGGTCATGGTTCTCGGCTATCAGCTGGGAATATCCAAAATCAAGATTTAGAGGTATCCTTAAAATTTTATAGCGCAATGCCACTGAATCCCAGTATTCAAGGGAGCCATGTTGAAGTGTTTTGCAAAGGATTTCCGGCATAATTAGTCGATTGCGCGGCAATTTTTGCAAATACCCTGAATAAGAATATTGGTTTGGATAAATGTGTAGCCTTCAGGCTCCTTGAAATGCGGAAAAGGTAATTCGTCCAGGCAATTGGTATTCCCGCAGATATTACATTTAAAATGAATATGCTCGTCCTGATGCGCTTCAGAGGTGCAGTCGTGAGAGCAAAAAGCATAGCGTGCTGCTCCTGCATCATCGGGCACTTTATGAATGAGTCCTTTTTCAAGGAAACTGGTCAGCGTCCTATAGAGGGTTACCCGGTCAAACTCATCACCGAGGCTTTTTTCAAGGTCGGGCTGGGAAAGGGCATGCTCATTATCAATAAAAAATTTCAGGGCGCGGATTCGCGAAGCGGTCACACGAAGATCATGTTCCTGCAAAAGATGTTCGGCCCTGTGAGAAGAATTTGTCACCATAAATCAATACAAATATACATAAGTCAATAAAATAAGGTTGCAAAAGGCATGCTAAAATAAAAAAGGGCGGACTCAAAGCCCGCCCCTTTAAAATTATTATTCTGAATTATCAATTTGCTTTTATAAACTTACTGACAGATTGCTTTCCGGTCATATCAGTTACTTTAACGAAATAAACTCCGTTTGGATAAGATGATACTGAAAGATTTGCATCATTTGTATTAGCAATGGTTTGACCAATGGTATTCATTAACTCCACAGATTTGATTTTGGCATTTCCAGTAAGATGGATATTAAGTTTATCCGTTGCCGGATTCGGATAAATCTGAACATTGGATGAAGATAAGGACTGGTTTTCCACTCCGGTATTAGTGCCTCCTGCCCAGGCCACATCATCAACCCATGCTTTGCTGCCTATGTGTTTTCCTTTGCCCTGTGTGCCGATGGTAAATAAAATAACCGCGGTATCAGGGTTTCCTGTACCGTAATAAAACAATGGTTGGCTAAAACGGATATAACTTGAAACATTAGTATTGGTTCCAAATGTAACACCAGCTATGATATCACGGGACTTCGTAACGCTGTTCCATCTGGTAAGTGCCACATTTACCATGGCGGTATCATTACCCACTGAAGTAAGTTTATACCAGCCGGTAATACTATCAGGACTGCCGGTACATGCAAAACCTCCTATAAATTTCCCATTCGGGGGAGCCAGGGTAGAAGCCCCGGTATAAGCAAAACCCGGCACAGTATCAACCGCATGAGTAAAGGGATTGGTAAATGTATCCACCGTAACTTCCAGTGCGTATTTTCCACTGTGCGCATCAGTCGTTTGCATTGATGTCGGACCAATGGCCCAGCCATTAGGCATCATCATTGGACCGGCTTTACTCCAGTTTTCAAATCCCCCATTAGGAATGGCCTGGCTAAACGCCGCAATGCTTGCAAGCATGCAAATAATCGTTAGAATCCTTTTCATTGTTCTTAGTATTTAGTTAGTTATTGAATCCTTTGACGGCAACAGTTATAAAATCCTGCGCCGTCAATGTTTATATGGCAAAGATAATGTAAGTTAATTATTCAGCTGAAGGATCATTAGAACTTTTCGTATAGTGTCTCCTGATGGGTGGGAAGTATTGCAGACATGCCATTGCTTAAAGAAATGGCATGTCTTTCCCCGGGTTTTGAAACTCCTTCTATCACCATTCTAATATTCTCATTCCGCATTTCTTTCGTATTTTTGTACAAAGTACATTTATGAAGAAGGCCTCTTTTTTGTTATTGATTGTTTCGCTTTTTTTTGCTACTGCGAATTTAAAAGCACAGAGAAACCTGCAAAGTATCTACGACCGGATAAAACCGCCGTCAAGTGAAACGAAATTTTCCGGCAATCAAAAAGCATCCGGTGATAATTATCAGTTGCATATTGCGGAGGCATTAAAAATGGCCGATAAATACAAATCATTCCATCCTGTTTTGAAAAACAATATGGGTATGAGCAAAAC
>CAILMK010000305.1 GCA_903835275.1 uncultured bacterium
CCCTATAAAGAAGAAGCACGCCGGGAGGCGTGCTTCGATTGTAAACTTAATGCACTGTGACAAGAAAAAAAACCATCAAAAAACTTGCCCAAGTGTGATACACATATAAAGCGTTTTTTGAAAAGTGATACTCCGGATGTTGTTTTTTTTCACATTTTTTTGACCTTTATTTCTCCTTGAATTTGAGGAAATTAAGCGGGTCATCTAAAATTATTATCCAAATTTAAGAAAATTTTAAGCCGTGGCAGGGTACTTGCGTTAGCCATTTGACGCAAGAATTATAGCCAAATTAAACATTTCACACTATGAGTTTTGTCAATAAGCTATTGCGTATTTTTGTAACCAAATATTTACCGGAAAATGGCACGTATCCTGATTGCTGATGATGAAGAATTGATTCGCGAAACCCTCAAGGATATCCTTGAACATGAGGGGTATAAGACTGACCTTGCCAAGGATGGCGATGCTGCTCTCCAGCTGATCAGGAAGACTAAGTACGATGTTATATTGTGCGATATAAAAATGCCAAAGGTAGATGGAATGGATGTCCTTGAGCAAAGCCTTGAAATTGCGCCGGATGTTCCCGTCATTATGATCTCAGGCCATGGTACCGTGGAAACGGCTGTGGAAGCTGCCAAAAAAGGCGCTTTTGATTTTATTGCCAAGCCCCCTGATTTGAATCGCCTGCTGATTACCATCCGCAATGCGCTGGATAAATCCACGTTAATAACTGAAACTAAGAATCTCCGCAGGAAGGTCACCAAAACTCGCGAGATATTGGGGCAAAGCAAACCGATTTTGCTGATCAAGGAAACCATAGATAAGGTAGCTCCTACGGAAGCGAGGGTTTTGATCACCGGCTCCAATGGTACGGGCAAGGAATTGGTTGCCAGGTGGCTGCATGAAAAAAGCAATAGGGCGGAAGGCCCGCTGGTAGAGGTGAATTGCGCTGCTATTCCCTCTGAACTGATTGAAAGCGAATTGTTTGGTCATGAAAAAGGATCATTTACTTCAGCAATAAAGCAAAGAATAGGAAAATTTGAGCAAGCCAATGGAGGTACACTTTTTCTGGACGAAATAGGGGATATGAGCCTATCCGCACAGGCTAAGGTATTGAGAGCCTTGCAGGAGAATAAAATTACCCGTGTTGGCGGCGATAAGGAAGTGAGTGTTAATGTTCGCGTAGTAGCTGCAACCAATAAGGACTTATATGAAGAAATCAAAAGAGGCAATTTCCGTGAGGACTTGTACCATCGCCTGGCGGTGATATTGATTCATGTTCCATCGCTGAATGAACGTAAGGATGATATTGCCATACTTGCTGAAAGCTTCCTTGAGGAAATACTGGAAGAATACGGTATGGGCAAGAAACCATTTGCCAAGGATGCAATTTCCGAATTACAACGCATTGACTGGACGGGAAATATCCGCGAACTAAGAAATGTTGTGGAAAGGCTTGCCATTTTATCCCAGGATAAAATAACTTTGAATGACGTTCAGCTGTATGCGCGCCCGGGTAACAGGCCATCGGCAGGAAATGTCATTCCTTTTGATGATTTCAAGACCAAGGCAGAATTCATTAAATGGGCTGAAGAGCAGTGGGAAAAGAGAAAATAAACAATGGGATTTGTACTAATTGCAAATTCTTAAGAGTTAAAGAATAATAATAATAGTTGGGAGTAGATATGTCATTAGATCCGTTGGAAAAATACCTGCCATTCGGTACTTTACCATCAGTGGCAACCCTGATAAGGGATACCTCCGTATTGATACGTATCAAGGATGAGAGGAAAACAAAATATGGTGATTACCGCCCTTTGGGAAGAGGTTGGAAACACCAGATAACTATTAATAATAACCTGAATCCTTATGCATTCCTGGTGACACTTCTGCATGAGATAGCCCATTTACAGGTGCAGGAAACCTATGGGAACAGGATCAAGCCGCACGGCGATGAATGGCAGTACATGTACGCTATTCTCTTAAAAAAATATCTTAACAAGGGCTTTTTTCCGCAATCACTGGAAAAGGCACTGGCGGAGCATATCAACAGGCCTTGCGCCTCCAGCTGTACGGACCTGGATCTATTCAAGGCATTGCGCAAACACGACAGGTCATATCAGGCGCATACACACGTGGAGGACCTGAAGGAAGGAGAACGTTTTGTCTGGAGGGAAAATCAAATATTTGTAAAGGGATCCAAATTGCGCACGCGCTATCAATGTAACGAAGTAAAAAGTGGCAGGGTATATTTCTTCCACCCGCTTGCGGAAGTGGAGAAATTAAACAAATGATTCAATGTTCAGAGATTTATAATATATGGTTACGTGCCCCGTTAAAGGGCATTTTTGTTTTTGTATTCTTCATTTTCTTTTCGCAAAATATTTTTGCTCAAGGTGGACACATCCAGATAGATAATTCCGATTTGCTTACGACTGTTCCTCAGAATGGAAAAATGGTGAAACTTCTTAAAGGGAATGTTCAGTTTCATCAGCAGGATGTAATTATGAATTGCGATAGTGCCTATTTGTATTCAGAAGAAAACACCATGAAAGCGTACGGGCATGTTCATATAAAGCAAGGGGACAGCATGAACCTTTATGGGGAAACACTGGATTATCACGGAAACGAACGGAAAGCCATCATGCAAAAAAATGTTATCCTGCTTTCCGGAAAAATGCGCCTCGTGACTGACCGCCTTGATTATGATATGAACCTGAAGCAGGCATTTTATAACAATAGCGCAATAATTACCGACGAGGATAATCGCCTTGTTTCCAAGAGGGGATATTTTTACTCTGCCAAGAGGGATATGTATTTTAAAAAGGATGTGGTTCTTACCAATCCTGACTATAAAATGTATTGCGATACCCTGCAATATAATTTGCATAATCACCACGCTATTTTTCACGGGCCTACTACAATTATCAGTAAAAAAGACACCGTCTATTGCGAAAATGGCTGGTACAATACCCTAACAGGTGAAGCCCATTTCGGCAAGAACGCACACGTTATATCCGGAGGGCAGGTACTTTATGGGGATAGCATTATTTACGACCGCAAAAAAGCCATAGGCAAGGCATTGGGGAATGTAAAAATTGTAGATACTGCGGAGAAATTAACCATTACAGGAGATATTTCGGAGCACTTTAATACAGTGAAAAGAACCTACATTACAGGACATGTTCTTGCAAGGAAGGAAATGGAAAATGATACACTATTCATGACGTCGGACTCACTATGGTCAGAATATGATAAAACCGGAGTTTACAGGATTTTGAAAGGGCACAGGCATGCTAAAATATTCAGCCGCGAATTCCAGGGTAAATGTGACTCCATAAAATATTCCTTCGTGGATTCCACCATTGATATGAGGGTGGATCCCATCTTCTGGTTTAGCGGATACCAGGCTACCGCGGAGCATGTGATCATCTATACCAAACGCAATAGATTATACAGGGCGAATATGTATAAAAGCTCCTTCCTGCTTATGCCTGAGGATTCAGAAAGGTACAGCCAGGTGAAGGGTAGGGATATGGTGGGTTATTTTAAAAATAACGAATTGAATGTGGTTACCGTAAACGGTAATGGCGAAAGTATTTATTATGTTCGCGATGAAAAAAAGGCTTATATAGGAGCCAATAAGATTCTTTCCAGTAATATCAAGATCAATGTAATTGAAAGAAAGATCCAACGGATAAATTTTATAAAGGATCCGGATGCAAAACTTATTCCTATACAGAAAGCAGATCCGCGTGATTTATTATTGCCGGGTTTTAAATTCAGGGGAGCTGAGCGTCCGAAAAGTGTGGAAGATATAACAAATACGCACAAGTGAGCTGCCTGATTGTGAATGAAAGAAAACAATCGAAATAAAATATCTACTGCGGGTTTTATCCTGATGCATTTTTGCTTAGTGGCAATTGTGTACGTTTTCTATTGTCATTTAAGAGGTATTAGTTTACTTCCTACGCACGAAAACATCGTTCAATGGGACACTGGATGGTATAACGCCATTGTCAAAGATGGCTATTTTTTTAATCCGGATGGAATGAGCAGCGTGGCGTTTTTTCCTGGAATGCCGCTAGTATGGAAATTACTGCATTTGAATCCATATACGATTTGCATATTCAATATGCTATGTATTTCAATAAGCATGTATTTGTTTACGATTAGATTCAGGTGCGGAATCAGGGAATCTCTTTTGTTCCTTTCCCTACCCATCAATTTCTTTTTCTTTACCGGGTATTCGGAATCACTTTTTTTTCTTTTCTCTGTTCTTTTTATGTCCTACTATGATAGGAAGAGAGAGGCTTTTGCCGCGCCGGCATTGATGCTGGCTTCATTCACGCGATCTGCTTCTAATGTTTTTGCACCTGCGGTTATACTTACAGAATTTGTGAGGAATAGAAATATTGCTATTGGATTTAAAAAGGGAGGCTTATACGTCATCGCTACCCTTACCGGGCTTGCAGCAGCACTTATTTATCATTATTCGCAGACAGGTTTCTTATTCGGATTTTATAACACCCAGAAATTTTGGGGGCATTATTTCAGGATGCCGGATATGCCTTTGAGAACGTATGGGAATCTTAGTTTCCTTGATAGCGCGGCACAACTGGTTGCCCTGATCTGTATAGTATGGTCGGGTATTATATTTTTCAGACGTTTTCCGGGAAAGAAAATCTTTAGTAATGCTGCACTGTTTTTTTCAATCCTATATATTGCGGGTGTAGGTGTACTTGTGCTGTTTAGCCAGTTCGGCGATCTGCATAGTTTGGGCAGGTATGTATTCTGTACATCGTTCTTCGCAGTATTTTTTATAAGTATCAGGAGAATGAGTTTATCCGTAAAGCCTTTTGCTTATTCTGCGATTTTTCTTGCGCTCCTTCATTTGGCTCCTTACGGATATCATCTGTCAAGATTGTTTTTGAATCTGAATTTCTACATCTAAGCTTCTTACATTTTCCTGATGTTTTACTATTTTCTTTCAAAGAATGAAAGGGGCAGAAAACTTTCTTTTCTTATTATGTATGTCGGAGGCATCCTGATACAGGTTTCCCTTTTCCTCGGTTTTCTGAGTGGGGAGTGGATGGGTTGATCAATAAAATGCACCGGGATGGCGTGCGTAGTTCCTGATTAAAATAATGGAATCCTTATCAAAAAGTATTTTCCCTTTTTGAGGGTTGCTGTATTCCTTCCTCAGGCTATCCATAACAGGTGCCTTTATTTTGTAAGGAGTATTTTTTTGTATAAGGAAAATGTATTCACTTCCCTTCCCATAGGGGAATTGATAAATGGTATCCCTGAACGCAAGGTGTGGTACAAACTCACAGTGTGCGGTAACGCTTGCATTATCAGGGATCATCCTCATCGCTTCTTTCACATCTTTCAGATTGAAAGGCTCTATGTAATGCTTCTTGGAATAAAATCTTAATGTAGCACCTTCATAAGCCCATGCATGACGCGAATTAAGCACACAAATAGTTGTACATACAGTCGCTGCTATAGTAGCGATGCTTGCTATTGTTTTCCACTTTGGTTTATCTTTAAAATAATAGTAAATAACGGTAAAAGATGCCAATACAAGTATGGGTGCAAATTCTATCGAATACTGGTAGTAACATCCCCAGCGTCCCGGCTCGTCATAAAACATTTTTTGAAAATAGATCGGTATCAGCATTACCAGATATTGAGGGCGGAAAATCAATGCCCATCCACCTGAAAGAAGAATGACAATATGTGTAATTATTTTTACATGGTTTCCGTCTTTTACTCCCAGGTGATTTACAAAAAGCATCTTGATGGCAAGCAAAGGATGCAGGACAATATTCTGCATTACTTCAGCCATATTATTTCCGAACGTATGAAACGTATTATAGGCATAGTCATCCCCGGGATTGGCAAAGAAAGGAATAATAACTTTCAGAATTAGCACGAAACTAATAAAACCAAGCGCGCAAAATAATGCGCCCATTTTCATAAATTGTTTGTCCCTGAAATTTCCAATGGCGAGACCTGCACCAATGGCACTCATCAGTAGAGGCATATTCTCTTTGCCTACGGCTATGAATAAAAAAACGAGTCCTGCCTTTATAAATTTCCTGTCGAAGAAAAAATAAAAGAACCAGGGTATTGCCATGGCTGCAACCACATTGTTATGGTAATCGAAAGCAAGTGCTGTAAAAATGCCCCACATTAGGTAAAAATGCCACATGGCGGCGCGTGCAAGAAAATCATCCTTGGTGCGAACCATGATCAGCTTATAGATGCCGACGCCACCCATCACGACTGCAGCTACCTGAAATATAAGAAGAGTGTATGATCCGAAAATATAATAAAAGGGAGAGAAGAATATGGGATATAATTCAAAGTGGTCACTCAATAAATTTTTTGGAAATAGTCCGGGACCGCTTCCAATTCTCACCATGGAAATGTTGGGACGAAAATGCGCATAGTCGTACAGCGCATTATTAAATATCCCAAGATCATAGGCAGCGCTGCGGAACATAAAATGATTGACCAGCGATTGTAAAATATAGATAATAGCAAATAACCCCGCAATAAACCATGGGTTTTTAAAGTATCGAAGAGCCGGATGTTGAATCCGGATAGGATCACTTAGCTTCATCGAGTTTTCTTTTTTTAATGATCATCACATTATTTTAGATCATAAAATTCCTTGAATTACATCAATGGTGAAAAATTAAGGGAAACAATCGGCGTCGTCAGCATCGCAGTTTTTTTGCCTGCGATTTTTCAAAGCATTCTTAAGAAAAAACTACGCTTCAATCATTTTCATTTCCGGATAAAGCGGAAATTGTGCTGCAAGTGCATGTACTTTGCCTAAAGTTTCCTTTATCCTGGTTTCATTATCAATGTTCATGAGAACTTCATCAATGAGGGAAACGATTTCTTCCATTTGTCCTTCCTTCATTCCTCGGGTAGTTACCGCAGGAGTTCCGATGCGCATACCTGAAGTAACGAATGGTGACTTATCGTCAAAAGGTACCATGTTCTTGTTTATAGTGATGTGTGCAAGTCCAAGTGCGTTTTCAGCCTGCTTGCCGCTGATATTTTTATTACGAAGGTCGATAAGCATTAAATGGTTATCGGTACCACCTGTAATGATCTTGTATCCACGTGCTGTGAACGCTGTAGCCATTGCCTGCGCATTCTTTACTACCTGGTGGATGTATACTTTATATTCTTCAGTAAGTGCTTCTCCGAAAGCTACTGCTTTTGCAGCAATCACGTGTTCCAGCGGTCCGCCCTGAGTACCCGGGAATACCGCTCCGTCCAAAATAGCGGACATCATTTTAGTTTCTCCCTTCGGCGTTTTATCTCCCCACGGATTTTCAAAATCCTGCCCCATCATAATGATACCGCCGCGAGGGCCGCGAAGAGTTTTATGAGTGGTGGAAGTTACTATATGGCAATGCGGCATCGGGTTGTTCAACAGCCCCTGGGAAATTATTCCTGCAGGGTGTGCTATATCCGCCATCAGCAATGCGCCGGTTTCATCGGCTATTTCGCGAAGGCGTTTATAATCCCAGTCACGGGAATAAGCGGAAGCCCCGCAAATGATCAGTTTTGGCTTTTCCGCGCGCGCTTTTTCAGCTACTTTTTCCCAATCTATCAAACCGGTTTCTTGTTCCACATTGTAAAAAACAGGACGATATAGTTTGCCCGAAAAATTCACAGGGGAACCATGTGTCAGGTGACCACCATGCGCAAGGTTAAATCCAAGAATGGTATCACCGGGTTTAATTACCCCAAGCATGACAGCTGCGTTTGCCTGTGCGCCGGAGTGAGGCTGCACATTCGCCCAAGAGGCGCCGAAAAGTTCTTTCAACCTGTCAATGGCAATGTTTTCCACCTGATCTACAATTTCGCAACCTCCATAATAACGCTTGCCGGGAAGTCCTTCCGCGTATTTGTTGGTCAGGCAGGAGCCCATGGCTTGCATTACCTGCGGACTGACAAAATTTTCTGAAGCGATGAGTTCAAGGCCGTTTTCCTGGCGTTCGAGTTCCTGGTTGATAAGGTGGAAGATCTTTTCGTCTCTGATCATGATTACTAGAGTATTTATCTGGCAAAGGTAATAAAATAGCAATAATACCGAGGTATGTGATACCTGAATTGACTTAAAAGTCCGTCTTAATGAGCTTAACGAATAGAATATTGTCCTTTGCCTGTATTATGTATATTTGCAAAAAAATGCAATAGATGTGGGGGGGATATTCGGATTCCATTAAGAGATCCTTTTTATTTTGGTTGGGCATAAGCCTCGTGTTTCATCTTTTAGCTGCATGGTACTCAATTGGGTACATGCATTATGATGAGCACTACCAGATACTTGAATTTGCCGCCCTAAAGCTAGGCTGGACCAAGCCGCAATTTCTTGCATGGGAATATGCGGCAAGGATACGACCGGCATTGCAACCCGGGTTCGTCATCTGGCTCAGCAAAACATTTCATATTAGTGATCCATTTTCAATAGCATTCATTTGCCGTTTGATCGCGGGTGTTTTTGCATGGGGAGTAAGCTGGCTATTCACCCTTATTGCCTCCAGGCACTTGGTAAGCGACCGTGCGAAAAGAAATTTATTTATTCTGACGGCAATTTATTGCTTTCTGGCTTTTATTCATGTTCGCTTTTCCTCAGAAGGGATGGCAGGTTCGTTTTGTTTTCTTGCAATAAGTTTATTAATGATCTACTGGCAGAAAGAGCCATCAAAAACAGGTGGTGTTCTGCTGCTTTTATTTGCAGGATTATGTTTTGGGCTTGCATACGTTTGCAGGGTCCAGGTAGCAATAATTCCTATCGGGCTGATGGTTTGGGCGATCGTAAAAAAGAAAATTGATGCCCGGGGGATATTTATCGTACTAGCGGGAGCGTGGATTGCAATTGGTATTGGTGTGGTTTCCGACTGGTGGTTTTATGGCAAATGGGTCAATACGGCATACAATTACTTTCATTCCAATATCATTGAAAACAAGGCAGCTTCATTCGGAGTCATGCCCTGGTATAATTACATCCAGGTGCTGGCATTCATGCCGTTTGATCTTTTTGGGCTTTTACTGATCTTCGCTTTCTTATATTATTTTTACAGACACCTTACATCTATATTTACATGGATTTGTATTCCGTTTTTACTCGTTCATTTCATGGCGGGCCACAAGGAATTGAGATTTCTTTTTCCACTGATAAATATCGTCCCTTTTATTGTGGTGGTTGCCATTGAGGATATAAGCGCATATATTACGAAATTTTCATCTTCACGGGCAAATAAGGCAACAGCCATTGGCAGGATATTGTTATACACTGCCATTTTTATTGCAAGCTTTAGTTTCTGCGTTTCCCCTGCCGGCAGGGAGTTTGGAATTTATGAGCACCTCAATAGTAATTATGAAAAGGATCAAATTACCCTTGCCGGAGTGCATGCGTGGCCCTTCGGGCTTCACTCTTTGCTTCCATTGATGTTTTACAATCACTCCGGTTATAACTGTGCGAGGTTTGATAAAGCTGAACAACTGGATAGTGCTTTGCTGAAAAAAAAAGGGAAGGTATTGCTTTACACCATCCAAAGGGGTGTGCACCGTCCAACAATGCTGGACACCGCGAATGTAAAATCCACCCTTGTGTATTGCAGTGTGCCGCAGTTTCTGCGAGATATTAATTTCAATAAATGGCAGGACCGCACGACGATCGTAACTGTATATGAAGTGGAACAAAAGAAGGATTGAAGCATAATTGCTTTCAGCGCCTTAAATTTCAGTAATGTAAATTTCCTACCTTTGCCGTAATGAGTACCATTCGTAAATTGGCATCCCAGACGGTATTGTATGGATTTACATATCTGGCAGCGCGTTTGCTGAATTTTTTCCTTACTCCCTATTATACCCGTATTTTCACCAGGGAAGAATATGGAAGCGTTATTTTTATTTATGCCCTCATCACTTTTTTTAATGTGATGTACACCTACGGCATGGAAACCGGGTATTTCTATTTTGCAAATAAAAAGGATAATCACGAACAGGTTGCAGGGACTTCCCTGACATCATTATTGATTTCCTCACTGTTTTTTTCTGCATTGCTGATATTGTTATCACCGCTTCTTGCCGCGAATATGGATGGGGGATTACATACCAATTACATTGTTTTTGCCGCGGGCATTTTGTTTTTTGATGCTCTTGCGGTCATTCCATTCGCTCACCTGAGGAAAGAAGGCAAATCGAGGCGATTTGCATTATTGAAATTCCTGAATATTGTCCTGAATATAGCTTTGAATTTTTTCTTTCTCGGCTTGTGTCCATACATTCTTAAAAACCCGGGCTTAAGTGTTTTGCATCCTCTGGTAAATAGTATTTACGTTCCTGATTTCGGGGTGGGATATGTGTTTCTTTCCAATCTTATCTCCAGTGGTATTATGCTTCTGTTTTTATGGAGGGAATTCAAAATTATTCCACTTAAGCTTGACCCGCAATTATGGAAGGAAATGTTCAGGTACAGCTGGCCGATTCTCATACTTGGTTTTGCAGGAATGATCAATGAAACACTGGACAGGATATTGCTCAAATGGATGCTGGTATTGCCTCCGCAGAATATGACCATGAAAGAGGCAATGGAACAAATTGGCGTCTATGGTGCCTGCTATAAGCTATCCATTTTTATGACTCTTGCCATACAGAGTTTCCGCTATGCGGCAGAACCGTTCTTTTTCGCGCAGATGAAAGATGGAAACAACAAGGATGTGTACGCGAGGATGCTTAAATATTTTACCTTCGTCACCAGTTTTATTTTCCTCGGAGTAATGTTATTTATCCCTGTATTAATAAAAATAATTGGTCGCAATTTCAGAGATGCAGAAGCGGTGGTTCCTATTTTGCTGATCGCGAATTTATTCCTTGGCATTTTCATTTACATGAGCCAGTGGTACAAACAAACCGAAAAGACCATTTACGGAGCATATATCTCCCTCGGAGGTGCAGCGATCACCTTACTGATCAACTTTATTTTTATTCCTCACTATGGATATATGGCATCTGCATGGGCTACCCTGATCTGTTATTTCAGCATGGCGGTGGTGTCTTATTTCCTCGGACAAAGGCATTATCCGGTAAATTATCACATAGGACGGATATCATTGTATCTTCTTGTTGCCATAGGCTTCTATTTCTTAAGCAATGTGGTCAGGAATAATTTCTTTGACGGATGGAACATAAACGCGTATTTATTCAATATGATATTGATAATAGGTTATCTGGTAATGTTTTTATTCCTGGAAAAACCGTCCATATCATTGAAGCTAAGCGGACGGCTTAAATAGATAAGTGTACTTATTACTGCTTAGAGCTTTGCCTTGGAATTTTTCGCGATTAATACAATTCCCAGTTCTTTAAAAAGAGGCGCCTTGAGGGCATTTAAGTGCATTTTTACCGCAAGTAATTCATCCTGTTTTTCAGGCAGGACAGCTTCTTCCCACTGTGTATCTATCTCGTAAATCATTTGCATGATCTTTCGCATTTTCAAGTGCTTAAGAGGATGAGAAATTTCAAGTGTGTAGTTGGAATCGGGGCTGACAATATCGCGATCAAGGAATTTCTTCCATCCATCATCAAGCCTGTATTTTTCAATGACTAGGTTACTTACGAATTGTTCAATACCCAGGTTGTTTACATAATCCTCCATTTCCACATCCGCTGAATGTGTATAATTGGTATAATCGGGAATTAACTCCCCTGAAGCAAGTGCTTTATGCATTTCATCAAAAATGCGGAGGCAATTTGGTTCCAACCAGGAAATTTCACTGAGTTCATCGCAAATATAATGCGCGGCGGAAGTATATCCGGGGTATTCCCTTTGTCCGTATAGAAGGAGAGCCTTTATTATATATTTTTCCTGGAAGCGTTCTGTTTCCTCATCAATCTTTTCTTCTTCCTGTGTAGGGGCTGGAGGCGGAGTTAATGGAACATTATATCCCTTGTTTTGCTCCTTTGTTTTTTCGATCGTTATCCTTCGCAATTCCTGGTACAGCACTTCCTCGGACATATTCAAAACCTTCGCGGCTTCCTGCAGGAATAAACTGCGCTTGATGGTATCCGTTACCAGTGCAACCGAGGCAATGATTTCCTTTACAAGGGTTGCTTTTTTGGCAGGGTCCTTTTCAGCTTCTTCACTGTAAAGATCATAGCGGAAACGAACAAAGTTTTTCGCATTATCCTTTAAATAAGCGCGTATTTCCTCGTCCTTGTGTTTTCTTGCAAAAGTATCGGGATCGTCTTCTTCCGGAAGGGTAACTACATGAACGTTCAATCCTTCCTGCAGTGCCATGTCCAGTCCGCGCAAGGCGGCCTTTTGTCCGGCTTTGTCGCCGTCAAAAAGGAAAATCACATTTTCAGTAAAACGCTTGATGAGTTTTAGCTGTTCATCGGTGAGGCTGGTGCCACTGGTCGCGCTTATATTTTCAATACCATTCTGGTACATGGATAGGACATCAATATAACCTTCTACCAGAATGCACTGGTCAAACTGTCGGACTGCTTTTTTAGCCTGGGAGAGTCCGTACAGGATATTGCTCTTATGATAAACATCCGTTTCCGGCGAGTTGATATACTTGGCAGCCTTATCATTGGATTTCAGTATCCTGCCACCAAAACCAACCACTTTTCCGGATACGTTTTGGATCGGGAACATGATCCTTTCGTGGAAACGGTCGTATAATTTGCCGTCTTTTTCAGATTCAACAGATAGCCCCGTTTTTACAAGCAGTTCCTTGGAATAACTGTTTTTCAATGCCCAGTTAGAGAATGTATCTCTGCCGGTGGGTGCCCAACCAAGGTTGAATAATTCAATAAGATTAGCGCTTAACTCCCTTTCCTTTAGATAGGGAAGGGCAATTGTTTTGCCTTCCTCGCTCTCAAACAATTGTTCAGTAAAATATTTCTGTGCGGCGGAAAGCAGGATATACATGCTTTCGCGTTCGCTTTTTTCCTCGGGATCTTCCTGCTTAAAGTTCTCCTCAATGGGGATCTGATACTTATCGGCAAGGTAGCGTAATGCCTCAGGGTAGGAGATATGTTCATGCTCCATAATGAAGTTCACGGAGTTGCCTGCTTTTCCGCAACCGAAGCATTTATAGATCTCCTTAGTTGGGGAAACAGTA
>CAILMK010000306.1 GCA_903835275.1 uncultured bacterium
AAAGAAAGACAAGAAGAAAAAGAAAAATATAGTCTGGTATAACAACGCTCCCGGTATGGGAAAACTAAATCAATTGTATGTTAAATATTAAGCTGTCATTGTGAAGATAATGACAATAAAGAACTAACCGTTTTGTAATTTTTTGTTCAAAAAAAACCATCATTTTTTAATTTTTTACAAACACACATTAACAACCAAAATATGATTACTAAAGAAAATAGCAGTTGAGCTTTCTAAAAACTTTATCGGCGACATTAAACAACTGGGTTATTACCCCGAAGAAGCGTATTTATTCGATTCTTATTCGGAAGATAATTCCAGTAAAAAAAATATCAACCTTATATTGTGGGGAGATAATTTCTCCATGAGAAATAACGAGTGGAATGAATTTAAATACTTATTGATGGATGACACTTATCTTATTATTCATACTTACAACTCTAATAAAAAAGAGGAGGAAGACTCACTTGCGAAAATGATTCGGATAAACGGATTGAAGATATTGTAAAACGTTCATGTCTTTTTCATTTCAGGCGAGGGGTATAAAACCCCGTCGCTTTAGATTAGCAAAATTTCATGGGTTTGCGTTATTCCTTAATTAACTCAATTACCAATTAACTTAATAACTATAAACCAATCACCACTCCATCCTCATCAATTTCTGACAGGGTAAGAACAGAAATAGTATTCACGCTTCCATCTACAAATGGAGCTTTGGTTTTGACGTAATTTTCTGAAAATCCGTGCATCCAGCCATCATGATTACCAATCTCCCAAATGATTTTAAATTCGTTCCCAATCTGTGTTTCGTAAAAGGCTCGTTTCTTTTTATGGGAAAGTGTAGTCAGCATGGTATTTCGCTGTGTCCTGATGGAATTAAGTACACGTCCCTTAATGCGCAACGCGGTTGTATCAGGCCTTTCGGAATAAGCAAACACATGCAGATATGAAATGGGCAATGAATGAATGAAGTCATAGGTCTCCATGAAATCCTCTTCCGTTTCCGATGGGAATCCAACGATCACATCTACGCCTATGCATGCATCCGGCATGAGTTCCTTGATCAAGTGAACACGTTCCGCGTATAGTTCCTTCTGGTAGCGCCTGCGCATTAATGCGAGTATCTTATTACTTCCTGATTGTAGTGGAATATGAAAATGCGGGACAAACTTTTTTGAACCTGCTACAAAACGAATGATATCATCACTCAGTAAATTTGGCTCTATGGAAGAAATGCGGAAACGTTCTATTCCTTCAATGGAATCCAATGCCTTTGCAACATCAAAAAATGTTTCACCTGATTCATTTTCAAAATCACCGATGTTTACTCCTGTAAGAACTATTTCCTTTACTCCGGTCGCTGCTATTTCAGTGGCTGATTTTACAACATCTGCAACGGTAGTGCTTCTGCTTCTGCCACGTGCCAGGGGTATTGTACAAAAGCTGCAAAAATAATTGCAGCCATCCTGAATCTTTAAAAAAGAACGTGTCCTGTCCCCTGCTGAATATGCTGCATTAAAAGTTATTGCTTCCTTGATGTGCGAATTAAAAATAGCTGGTTCGCAACCGTTGTGAAGTTCGTTTACATAATCAAGTACCTTGAATTTTTCCGAAGCACCCAATACCAGGTTTACTCCGGGAATGGAAACGATTTCCTCTGGTTTTAACTGGGCATAACATCCGATAACTATTACATTCGCGAGCGGATTCCTCTTCAATCCTTCCTTGACTACCCTTTTGGTTTTCTTGTCTGCATGATCAGTAACGGAGCAAGTATTTATTACATATACATCTGCGCCTTCTTCAAAATCATTAATGGCGTAACCCGCTTCGTTGAATTTTCTTGCAATGGTAGATGTCTCTGAAAAATTCAGCTTGCAACCAAGCGTATAAAAAGCAACGGAGCGCTTTCCTGCCTTTGATGCAGGAGCATTTTCAATTTCCACGGAAGGATTATATTCTAAGATTTCGTCCATTTTCTAAACCCTTATCTCTGTTTTATCGAGGGGTATAAAACCCCTCG
>CAILMK010000307.1 GCA_903835275.1 uncultured bacterium
CAATCCTTTAATTTCAAGTATGCTTTTAAGAGTGGATATGAATAGCATTGATGCATATAAACATAGGTTATTTTTGGCTCTTTACAACGACCTGGATCAATTGGCCAATATGAAAGATTATAGGGGCCTTCTCCAAATCTTGCGGCAGCACTGATATACACTTTCTGTAAATTGGCAAACTCTGAATTAAGGATGGCAATAATATCATTATTGCACATGCGCCTTTCAATAATTTTTATTTTGTAGTTTTCCTCAAGGCAGGCCCCCCAAGCACCAAAGCTGGCGTTGCTCATCTTTTCTTTTAATTCTTCAGAATAATATTTTATACCAAATTTGATACCCAAGGATCTCAAGCCGGAATCAGCTTTTGCCACTTTTTCCGGATAAAGTCTGCGAAAAGTATCATCTTTATATAAAGCAAAACTTCCAAATCCCGGAACACGATAAGAAAATTCAATACTTACTTTTTTTTCGGAAATCCTTGCAATTGTAATTCCAATAGTATCAAAATGGCTCGAATTGCATTTTTTATAATCAGGAATTTTCGACGACCTGTCATGGTTTATATTGCAAATCCAAATAGTTTCACCAATACCAAGACTATCGAAAATTGTATTTTGAGCATTCGCTGATTGCAAGGAAAAAACAGCAAGTAGAATTACTATCAGGATTAATGGTTTTTTAATTTGCATGTTATACTCAATTCAACGAACTCGTTGCACTGCAATTTCCTTTTGTACCTGTAAAAGTAGATACAGTACCGTTGATATCAATCTTTATATTCACCGTATCGATAGGATCATTGAGAGAATCCATTCCGGTTACATTTACTTTCAGCACATCAGTTGGCGGACGTTTAAAGGAGGTATCAATGTTTCCATGTTCATCGCTGATGACACTTTGAACCACTTCATTCAGGGCAACTGTTCCCTTCACTTTTCTGAGCAATTGTTTCCCATTGACAAAGTGACTTCCATAAATATGTAAGGTTACATTACTCAGGCGCGGTTCCTTATCCACCTTGGCACAGGAAATAGCCAGCAATGTAATTCCGGCGAGTAAAATTGCAGATGTTTTAAAAGGTAGAATTGTTTTCATACACATATTATTATTTGAATTCTAATCCTTTCTTTTTCCCTTTGTGATGTACAAATATACGGGTTTTTAGAGAAAAAATTCTTCCCAATGCCCCTATTCGCCGCGGCGAACCCTAAAGGGGACTTTCCTCTGATGCCTATTTTGAGTTATTCCCCCTTTAGGGGGCTAGGGGGCAACTTCCCCACTACCATTTCCGCAATCGTATCCCCGATACTCAATGAAGATGTAGCCGCAGGGGACGGTGCATTGCAAACATTAATAACATTTCCTGCCTCGGCAATCATAAAATCATCTAGCAGGTTTCCGTTTACATCACATGCCTGCGCCCGTACTCCTGATCCTCCTGGAACGAGATCGTTTTCAGTAATTTCAGGCAATAGTTTTTGAAGCGCTTTTGTAAACGCTGCCTTTGAAAAGGACCGGTACATTTCGCCCATTCCTGTTTTCCAGTATTTCATGGCAATCTTCCGGAAACCGGGAAAAGCAAGGGTGTCCATGGTATCGGAAAGACTGAAATCTGTCTTCTTATAACCTTCCCTTTTAAAGGCAAGTACCGCATTGGGTCCGGCTTCAATACCACCACCGATCATTCGTGTGAAGTGTACACCGAGAAAAGGAAATTCAGGATCGGGCACAGGATAAATAAGGTTCTTTACCAGATATTGTTTCTCCGAACTTATCTTATAATATTCCCCGCGGAACGGGATAATTTTCAGGTTAATATCAGGTCGTGTCATTTTGGTGACCTTGTCGGAATACAATCCTTTACAATTGATAAGCCTACTGCACTCGTATGAACCGTTATTTGTTTCTACGCTGATAATATCCTTGTTGGAAATGGAAATCACTTCCCTGTCAAGTTGAATTTCGCCGCCGGATTCAATAATAATTTCCGCGTATTTATTACTTACATCTTTATAGTTTATGATGCCCGTTTGCGGCACCCATATCCCTGCAATGCAATTGACGTGTGGTTCTATTTTGTGCACTTCCTCGGCGGATATTTTTTTAATGCCCTCCAGTTTATTTTCAACGCCACGCTTGAAGATATTATCCAGCAATGGCAATTCTTTTTCATTCGTGGCAACAATAACTTTTCCGCATAGATCGTATTTAATGTTATTCCTGTCGCAGAAATCAATAAGCATTTTATAACCACGCAAACAGTTTTCCGCCTTCAGGCTACCGGGTTTATAATAAATGCCGGAATGGATCACCCCACTGTTATGACCAGTCTGGTGCATGGCCACTTCATTTTCCTTGTCAAGGATCAATAACTTCAGTCCGGGCTTCCTTTCAAGAAGCTTTAGTCCTGTTGCCAATCCAACAATGCCCGCACCAACTATTATTACGTCGTATTTCATAGGGTTAAACCAAACAGGCTTCCCGATAGAGAAGCCTGTTTATATATTCACGCAAGTGATAAAACTACTTGCTTTTCTTTGTCTTTTTGTCTGCCTTAGGGGCTGCTGCGCTATCCGGTTTCGCTGTTTTTGCGGAATCAGCAGTGGCAGTAGCTGGAGCGGGTGTTGCTTCATCCTTTCTTAATTGTGAAGAATTAAGAGTATCCACGCCAATGTTTCTGCTGGTACCCGGATCATCGGTACGAACGGATTCGGTACTGCAGGAAGTGAGTAAGCCCATAGCAATGATGGGAAGGAATAAAATTAACTTTTTTGTTGTCATTTTCAATAAAAGTTTAAGTAAACAGTGCAATTAACCGTTTGAG
>CAILMK010000308.1 GCA_903835275.1 uncultured bacterium
CTCTGGAAGCAGCGGTGGTGGCTTGCTAAAAATTACACAGGATGGGGGAATAAAAATTTATAAATTCCTTCCTGACACAAATTTGTACGGTTACAATTATGTAAATTATATTTACGAGCAGGACGGACATTTATGGATATGCTGCCCGAGGGGATTGTTTGATTTCGACAAGGAAAAGGGAAAATTCACAAGGTCATTTTTTTCAGAGGAAAATCCTGTGCGAAAGGTAAAAAGGAGATATACCTCGATTTGGTCTGTTTGCGAAGGGTATGATAAACAACATTTGTGGGTGGGTACGAGGGATTCAGGATTGTATTTATTAAATACAACTAATGGAAGTGTTCAGAAATATATTAATGATCCCAAAAATTCTTCATCCTTACAGAGCAATACCATCTGGGGTATTTACAAGTATGCAAAAAACAAATTGTGGTTATGTACTGATGACGGCCTTAGTTCCTTAGAAATGGATGGAACTTCTCCGCAATTTAAAAATTACATTTCAGATGAATCAAAGGAAAACAGATTGCATGGACATCATATATGGGATATACTGGAGGATCACAAGGGGCTTTTCTGGATAGCAAGTACGGATGGTGGACTGGCACGTTTCGATAAAAACACAGGTATATTCAAAAACTTTACCACCAGGGATAATCTTCCTACCAACACAATTTCGGGAATTCTCGAAGACGATAATGACCGATTATGGGTGAGTACCATCAATGGCATTTGTGTATTTGATGAAGTGCAGGAAAAAGGATTGGCAACCTATAATTTATCCAATGGATTACAGGGAAATTGTTTTAATTTCAAGAGTTGTTGTGAAGGATTGAATTCCCACATGCTCTTCGGAAGTACCGAAGGAATCACCGAGATAGATGCATCAAAAATTGTGCAAAGTAAATTTGACCCGAGCCTGACGATAACACTTTTTGACGTCCTGTACAAATACAACATGACGGATATTACGGATGGTAATAGCATCACACTTCCACACGACGAAAATTCCTTTTCCATTGAGTTTGCTTCCCTTGATTTCACCAATCCTGAAAAAAATAATTTTGCCTACAGAATGGAAGGCCTGGATACAAGCTGGACGTATAGCAAAACAAGGCATTATGTTTCGTATACACATTTATCTCCCGGACACTATATCTTTCATTTAAAGGGCACCAATAGCGAGGGACACTGGAGTAATAAAACATTTACCTATTCCATCTATATCATCCCTCCCTTTTGGATGCGATGGTGGTTCATTTTGCTGGTTGTATTGGCGTTTGCTTTTGTAGTATATCTCTCGGTGATTGGCTCTGTCCGGCGCAGAAAACAAAAACGTATTGCACTGCTCGCACAACTCACTTCACTTAGAGCGCAATTGAATCCGCATTTTATTTTCAACGCATTGAATAGCATCCAGCATTTCATTAACAGCAATGAAAAAATGATCGCCAATTCATTTTTGTCAAAGTTTGCATCATTGATACGTTCCACACTGGAAAACTCTTCGAAAGAAACCGTTACCATACGGGAAGAGCTGGATTTTCTTAAGTTATATACAGATCTTGAATCTTTGCGACTGGACGGTAAAGCAGAGTTCAAATTTGATATTGATTCCTCCATAGACATCAGCTCGATGAGAGTGCCGCCGATGCTTATCCAGCCGCTGATAGAAAACTCCATCATTCACGGACTGGTTGCCTTGCAAAAAAACGGGAAAATTGAGGTCCTGTTCAGGATGGAAAGTAAAATACTTCACATCACAGTTAGGGATAATGGAATTGGCAGGGCAAAGGCAATGGAATTAAATTTAAATAAACATATAAAACACACTTCATCAGGTACCAAACTTATATGGGAGCGTCTGAATCTTATAGGACTGAGTATGCGCAAGGAATGCAAGCTGATCTATTCGGATATTCTCAATGATCATGGAGAGATTTGCGGTACCTGTGCGGAATTAATTTTGCCACTATGAAAACAAAAGTATTAATTGTAGATGACGAGAAATACAGCAGGGAAAACCTTTCGTTGATATTGAAAGAGTATTTTCCAAATGTAACAGAAATTGGTCAGGCGGATTCAATGGATTCTGCTTATGAAGCAATCACAAATCTGAAACCGGATTTGGTTTTCCTCGATATAATCATGCCGCCGCACGATAGTTTTACACTGCTGAAGAAATTTGATACTATCTCATTTGAAATAATATTTATCACTGCGTTTAATGAATACGCTATCGACGCCATTCGCCATTCTGCCACTGATTATATTTTGAAACCTATCGATATTGATACCCTGAAGGATGCCATACAAAGGGCAGAACGGAAAATGTTTGATGCTAACAGGATTCGTACCGTGAATAAAAAACTGGTCTTGAATACCAGGGAAGGGTATGTTTTCCTGGAGCCGAATGAAATTATTCATGCAAGTGTAGATGATGGTACAAAAGTGGTTTTGCAACTTAAAACCAATAAGCAGATCCAGCTGAATAAAAACCTCAATGAGGTGGAAGAGTTATTGATCCCGTATTCATTTTTCCGGTCGCATCGCGGTCATATTATCAATCTTGCAGAAATCATTTATTAAATAATCTTTGTTGAGAAGTTCATATTGTTTCTGAACTGTATCTCTATGCTCTTCCTGAGATGTTCTTGGATCTCTATATCTGAGA
>CAILMK010000309.1 GCA_903835275.1 uncultured bacterium
GCATTTTGATAGACTCTTTCAAGGAAACCAAAACCGAGTGAATTGTGAACCTTATAAGCACATTCTATGATTAATTCCGTAAGATCTTCATGTAAATATTCCATTTTTCTTTAAAATAAATCAGTAAAATCAGTGTCATCAGTGTGCCATAGGTAAGGTGTGTGCCATACTTCCTATCAAATTTCCCCAGCGAATTGTCTAAGGAACCTCAGGTCATTTTCATAGAACAACCTGATATCAGGAATTTTATATTTCACCATTGCGATGCGCTCTATCCCTATGCCGAAGGCAAAGCCCGTATACACATCCGAGTCTTTTCCGCAATTGGTCAGCACTGCCGGGTCCACCATACCGCAACCAAGGACTTCCATCCAGGTTTCTTCCTCCTTTCCGGTTTCATGGTTTATCTTCTTCCACTTAATGTCCATTTCCGCGGAGGGTTCTGTAAACGGAAAATAGGAGGGACGGAAACGCACTTCAATGCCCTCGCCGAATATTTCCTGTACAAAATGAAAAAGCGTTTGTTTCAAATCTGCGAAGGAAACATCCTTATCAATAAATAATCCTTCTATCTGGTGAAAATTTGGTGAGTGTGTAGCGTCGCTGTCTTTCCTGTACACACGCCCAGGCGATATGGTACGGATGGGAGGTTTCTGGCTTTGCATCACGCGCACTTGTACGGATGAAGTATGCGTACGCAAAACAATATCCGGATCCTTGCTAATGAAAAAAGTATCCTGCATATCACGCGCCGGATGATCCTCGGGCATATTGAGGGCAGTGAAATTATGCCAGTCGTCCACAATTTCCATATCCTCTGCAACAACGAAACCGATCTTGGAAAATACATCCACCATGCGATTACGGATAATGGTTAATGGATGCAGTGATCCTGCCTCAAAAGGTGCGCCATCCAGGGTAAGGTCTATCGCGGCAGATTTCTTTTTCGCCTCATGTTCCTCAATGCGTGTTTTCAAACGCTCTATTTTTTCCTCCGCCTTTTCTTTGACCTCATTTATTTTTGCCCCGAAGGATTTCTTCTGCTCATTGGCAACCTCCTTCATTTTTGAAAACAAGGCAGGAATAATTCCCTTCTTGCCAAGGTATTTCAGGCGGAACCCTTCAAGTTCTTCCTTGGAACTGAGTTCAGCAGATTCTATTTCCTGTATATATTCCTCAAAATTGTCCGTTTCCATACTCATCTGATATTGATGCCAGTGTTTTTGGCTATTGCTGCAAAGTTTCTTTTTTTTTGCCATTTCTGCAATAGAAAGGGGAAGTATTCCGAAGCAGGGAAGGGTATAAGCCATTTGGGAATTGAATTTGGCGAGCTTTATGTCAGTATAAAGGGTTTGCTGAAAGGTGTAAATTAGATAATTAATTCATTCATTATCACGTATTTTGATGATATAGTTCGATAAACCTCTAAAGGTTTTTAAGACCTACGAGGTTTATGGATTATTGTTTTTTGCAAATCGTTCCGTCCGATTATTGATTTTCCCAAAAATGAGTTGAAATATTGCTCTCAATCAGTACAGATCCGTTTGTACAGCCTGTTGATGCGAAGCTACCTTTGGATCATAAAATTTAAACAATTAAAAATATGAAAAAGGTAGTTTTATCACTGTTAGCAATCATCGTCATAATGACTGGCTGTAAGAAGGTGGATGTTTTAGGTGGACCATATACCATTAAAGGTAGGTTATACAATGGTACAACTCAAAAAGGTTATGCAAATATTAAATTGTCGCTTATAAACACAAAGGCAGGTGACAGGTTTATGGGTACTCCGGATTACACTGAAAATATGGGCGATATTTATACTAATAACGAAGGTTATTTTGAATTCACATATTCAAGACGGGATCAGGGTAGTAGTATAAATACAGAATTTAAAGACCAGTACCTTAGCTTTCCCTTAAATCAAAATAGCACAAAGGATATTTGTGTTTCTGATTCCGCAACACTAATTATTCATCTACATTCAAATAATCCGTTAACAGCAAATGATTCATTTTATGTAAAGACGGCGGATAAATTAATTGGATTAAAAGGGCCTTTGCCCGTTGATTATACTTTGAGGATGAGGCAAATTCCCAGGCCAAGTGCGGTTTGGAGTGCATTGGAATTTTATTGGGCAAGATCGTACAAAGAATTCCTGAATGATTACATTAAAGGAGTTAGAAATTATCAATATTATTCAGTCGAAGGTGATCCTGCAATTAATGAATATACGATTAACTATTAAAATTTATTCCCATCCTGTCACCAATAACCATCTTCCGAAATCAATTCCACATTTTTGGTATTTGTCATATGCTTTTGCAGCACGTAATGCAATCTGTCCATCACTTTCATTTGCTATCCAGCCACTGATAGATGCTTCAAGAGTATAGGCTTCCGGGCACATTAGTCCGCTGGTCCAAACAAGTGGAGATGCTCCTGATTTCTGCATCCCATCATAAAAATGTCCCTGACTTACACAAGCGAGAATGATGGCTTTCCTGCTGGATTTTTTACCCTCAGGATAATTATCAATGGTGAAATCTCCCATCATTCCATCATGTCCTACATAACAAACCAGTTCATCATTTCCTCCTGTGTGGATGGTGGAATTTCCATCGGATATATTTTCCGATGTTTTGCCGGCGCAGGCATCGAAAAAAGCTTCGGTGCACTGCTTTATATTTTTCCCGTCATAGCCATCAGCAATTATATAAACATCACTCGTTTTATTGTAGAAAATGCATCTTTCCAATATCCCCTTAGCCGGATTTTTAGTTGAATTGGTTAAAGCCCAGTCCTTGCTTTTGGAAAACCAGGTTTTAACTCCATACATGGCACCCCAATACAGATTGGTGGAAGGATTCTGACCATTACCTACAGATGCAGGAACTGGCATTATTCCCTGGTTCACATTATCACATAGAGCTACAAATACATGGATGGTTCTCGGC
>CAILMK010000310.1 GCA_903835275.1 uncultured bacterium
ATAAGAGAATTGCTTAACTAGCCTATAATTGGATAATAAGGTCCCGCTCCAGACTATTAAAAAAATAAATGACACCTCTAGACCTTTTTCTTCTATTGCCGGTTACGTTTGCTTTGATGCGTGGCTATCGCAAGGGTATAATTATTGAAATTTTTTCTTCCGCAGCACTTGTCATTGCCATTATTGCCAGCATGCGGCTGACGTCCAAGCTACTAAACGTTCTCCAGGGTTCCCTTCATGGTTCTCATTATCTGCCATTTATATGCTACGCAATCGTTTTCGTAGGTGTCTTTTTTATCGTTAGCCAATTAGGAAACGCTTTTGACAGGCTTGCCGACCTTGTGCAATTAGGCATAGTCAATAAAATTGCCGGTGCAGGAATCGGCCTTATCAAAATCCTGTTTATGATCAGTCTTTTCTTCTGGCTGGCGGATAGAATCGATCTTATTTCCGATGGTTTAAAAGAACACTCCTTTTTTTACACGCATTTTCACAAATTCGCGCCACTAGTCATTAATAAACTTACCCCTATATTGCCATACATGAAAAACCTGTTGCACAATATTGAAAATTTCTTTGATAGCATTAAGGCGGATATCCCTGCAGGAGCATGATATTGCTTATAGATAATTTTGATTCATTCACCTATAATCTCCGCGACTACATTCTCCAGACTTCCGAAGAGTGCATTGTCAGGAGAAATGATGAAATCACTATTGAAGATATTGAGTTAATGCACCCCAACGGGATAATATTATCCCCGGGACCCGGAAAACCTTCTGATTATCCCCTTTTGTTCAATGTATTGGATACGTTCCATGAGCGTATACCTTTTCTTGGAGTATGTCTTGGCTTTCAGGCAATTGGAGAATTTTTCGGAATGGTTCTTGCAAAAGCTCCTGAACCCAGGCATGGCAAAACCAGTAAAATAACACATGATGGCAAAAATATTTTTGACAAAATACCAAATCCACTAACAGTTACACGTTACCATAGCTTAATACTGAGTAAATGCTCAGGTTCAGATTTTGAAATAAATTCGCTGGCAGAAGATGGTGTGCCAATGGCAGGAAAACACAAGTTATTCCCTATTTACGGAGTACAGTTTCACCCTGAAGCCATCCTGACGGAACAAGGTTTGCAAATGATTAAAAATTGGGTTCGGGAGATTAAGACCTAAAAATACTGAATTATGTCTATATTTGAAAATTATTTGACAGAGGAAACTATGGAGTTTCGGATTAGAAACGAAGACAAATTTCAATACGTTGAAGAAGGCGAAGGGCCTATTCTTTTGCTGCTGCATGGCCTTTTTGGTGCATTGAGCAACTGGGGACCTGCTTTGGATCATTTTTCAAAGAAATATAAAGTAGTTATTCCGCTGATGCCCCTCTTTGTTATGCCGTTATCGGATACTAACGTAGACGGTTTAAGTGATTTCATCCACGAATTCATAACCTTTAAGCAATATCCCCCGGTAACACTATTGGGAAATTCTTTGGGTGGACATGTAGCACTCGTGTATGTTTTAGATCATCCGGAAAATGTTAATGCATTGGTACTTACAGGCTCCTCAGGCTTATATGAAAACAGTATGGGGGGGACTTACCCTAAGAGGCAGGATTATAATTACATCAAAACCAGAACCGAATATACGTTCTATGATCCTAACATTGCCACCAAGGACTTGGTGGATGAAGTGTATGAGATAGTCAATTCCAGAACCAAGGGATTACGTATTATAGCTATGGCCAAATCTGCCATTCGTTACAATATGTCCAAGGAACTGAAAAATATTCATATTCCGGTTTGCCTGATTTGGGGCAGGGATGATAAGATCACCCCATCGGAAGTGGCAGATGAATTCCACAGCCTTCTTCCCAACTCGGAACTGAACTTTATAGAACAATGTGGACACGCTCCCATGATGGAGCGCCCGGAGGAATTTAACGCCCTACTTGATAACTTTTTAGCTAAACAAATCATTCCTGCTAATTTTCACTAAATGATTGCCGGAGAACTGCTCACACCCGATTTCCCATACCTTGCTCCTGAAGACTCGGTGGATAAGGCGCGGCAATTATTCAGCGATAACTTTGTGAGCCATCTGGCTGTTGTAGGTAGCCAGCAAATTGAAGGCATTCTCCCTTTGGATATTATCCCACAAGATATTGATTTTGAGGGAACTATTGCGGACCTAAAGGCGGATTTTATACGTGCACAGGTATTGAATGACCAGCATGGACTTGATATTTTCGAGGTGGTTTCCAAGCTTGAGCTGACCGCAGTTCCTGTATCAGACAAAGAAAATAAATACCTGGGTACCATCGCTACCAAGGACCTGCTCTATATGCTCTCCTCCCTCTATGCATTTCGTCATTTAGGCGGCATTATTGTATTGAGTATGGGGCTGCGCGATTATAATCTTTCTGAAATTTCCCGCATTATAGAATCCAATAATGCCAAGATTGTATTGATGTACATGGATTCCGATGAAAGTACCGGCACTATATGGGTAACCTTAAAACTGGATACTCTCGATATTAGCAGGATAATTGCTACTTTTGAACGCTTTAAATACACGGTTGATTTTCAGCAGCCATCTGTATACACCAGGGATGAAACCCAGGAAAGATATGCACTCCTGATGAAAATGCTGGACCTGTAAAGCGATACCCTTTGCGATTCATAGTTTTTCTCTCATTTTTTTTCAGTATTTCTTTCATTTCGCTGAGAGGACAGGATATTCATTCTTCCATTCAAAACAAAAAAGTAGCTATAAAAAATATTTCCCTTTCGGGAAATAAAAAAACAAAGCCCGGAATAATACTGCGAGAACTGCCATTTAAACAAGACGATTCTATTTCACTGACGGATCTCCAAGGGTTAAAAATACTCGCTAAAAACCAACTTACCGCCTTGGCGCTCTTCCATGATATCAGAATTGATGATAGTATAGCAGGAAATGAAATTTATTTTGAGATTGCAGTAAGGGAAAGATGGTATTTTTTCCCGGATCCTACCTTTGCCCTCGCCGACCGCAACTTTAATGAATGGTGGAAAACCAAGGAAATTTACCGTACCACTTATGGAATAAATTTATACGAATTGAACTTCCGTGGCAGAAACGAACGCCTTGTAATCAATCTGGTAGATGGGTGGCGCAAAAGCATAGGGCTCCAGTACAAAATACCCTATCTCAATAAATCAAAAACCATAGGGATGCAACTCACTTCCCAATACCAGGTAGGGCATGAAGTCCCCTACATTACCACCGAGGATAGATTGCAATACATCAAAGTGGATGAACATTATATTTACCATAAAACCAA
>CAILMK010000311.1 GCA_903835275.1 uncultured bacterium
ATTCACTTAGCCAAATAATAAAAAATTTAAAAAAAGAAGAGATTCGGAGCTTCAAGATCTTCATGAAGCGTTATGAACGTGCCGAAGAAGCCAAGGTGAGCCACCTTTTTGACTTGATAAGGGATGGTTTATTGTCTGAGGATGAAATAGTTAAAAAACTTTTCCCATCGGCAAAGCCAAACATGAATGCCTATTACCGTTTGCGGAACAGGCTCAAAACCGAGTTGGAAAAAAGTTTATTAATTGCCCATCACGACCTGGATAACCGCATTTCTTTGATGGATATCATCAACCTTGCTAATATTTTTACCTACAAATCCCAGTACAATGTATCCGTTTATTACCTGAAAAAGGCTGAAAAAGCTGCCCTTGAAAATGAATTTTATGACCTGCTGGAACTGATCTACAATGAACTCATTAACCTGAGCCACCAGTTTGAGGAAATAGACCCCATAGAATACCAGGAAAAGCGCAAGCTAAATGCCAAGAAAAATGAGATCAGTATTGCGGCGGATCATGCTGTTGCGGCGATGTGGTACCGGTTGAAACATTCAAGATTCAGTAGTGCGGGTGAAATATCCTCTGAGATCCAGAATATCCTGAAGGAATTACGCATTGCCAACCAGATATACAATCTGCCAAGGGTGCGTATCCGTATCCATGGATTTGTACGCGATCTATTATTCCAGAGCGGTAATTTCAGTGAACTTGAAAATTACCTGGTGAATACCTATGATGAATTTGAAAAGGCGAATCTATTCACCAAGAGTACACATACCTCCAAGATCAATTTACTGAGCTGGACAATCAATGTTCTTATCATCAATAAGCAATGGGCAAAATCGGAGAAATTCACCGGTATTTTGCTGGAGGAACTCAACCGATACAACAAGCTGTATTATGACCGCTATATCTGGACCTATTACCAGAGTCTTACCACTACCTATATTGCCTCCGGAAAGCTGGAGGAAGCCATCGGATTGCTGAAGCACGTAACGGAATTGCCGGGGCATAAAAGTGTTAATTTCTTCGACTATGCCTCATGGGTAAATCTGGCGCTTTGTTATTATTACAAAAAGGATAATTCCACGGCTATAAAAACTCTCTCGCATGTACTATCCAAGGAGATGTTTAAAAAGCTTGCTCCCGAACAGCAGTTTTCTGTTTCCACGGTTGAAATAGTTTTGCACTATGAGAGCAAGAATTTCGATTATGTGGAATACAAACTGGCGGAAATGAAAAGGCAATTCCGAATCCTGCTGAAACGGGAAGATTATAAGCAGGAAAAAGAATTCATTCGCATTTTGAATATGCTGGTGACCATGCCGAATCCATTGCGGGATAAAAAGGTCATGGAAAAGATCAATACCTATATTGATTCTTCCACGGAAGCATTGGTAGGTTCTACCCGCTACATTGCACCCGGCTTATGGCTAAAATGTAAGCGCGACAACGAGGATTATTACAAGAATTTGCTGGACCTTTTTAAGGCATAGGGCCTCTTTTTGCATTTTCCGCAAAAAATACAATACCCTCCAACCTCATTATTGTTTTCTGCAAATAATACTTTAATTTAACCTTGGCAATTAGCAAAAACCAATTTGTATTGCCGCAACTGCCCCTGTACTTTTGAAGTATATATTTAAATGCAAACAAGACAATGAAACAATTAACCTTAATACTTTTTATTCCGGTACTTTTGGTAAGTTTTGGTTGCAAGAAACAGGACACAAACACCATTACGCCAATCTATACTATACAAGGCAGGGTTTTTGAATCCTACCCCAATGTTCCATACGTGCACCAAAGCATTACCCTGCGGGTTACACGGGGAGCGAATGATACCTACGTAGATGCGGATTTAGGAACAACCACTACCGATGATAGCGGATATTTTAAAATTACCTACGACCAGACCAGCATTAGCGG
>CAILMK010000312.1 GCA_903835275.1 uncultured bacterium
GCTTTAGTGGCTGTAAAAATACCTGTAGAATTTTGCACTTTAACATGAATATTCATTATTGTTTGATTTTTTAATCCGAAGTTTTTTATCTGTACAGCAATGATTGTATTTGCATTTCCGCAATCATTATTTTTAGGATTTATTATCAGCGCAACACCAACATCATTACTATCCATTACAAACTGATCTGCTCCCATATCCGGTTTTTTCGCAGGGCGCTTGTTACCATCTATATCAGTCGTTACTGCAGAAAGCGATATGCCTTTACCAATAACTGCTGATGCAATCGTCAGGTGGAGGTCATCATTACTATCTGATACAAAGACAGGATCTTTTTCAATGCTGTGTGCATCCTGCTTTGATGTTTTTTGCAATTTTAATAGGGATGTACAGTTTATGGAAGTCCAACTACTTGGATATTTAGCGAGCGGTGCATAAATATCATTGTAATCAGAATGACTAATCGTTCCTGCAAAAACATTCAATGCCTTCCCTCCCGCATCATTAATATATATATTATTCACATTGCTTATTATTGTCCCGGTAGCAATAAAGCACGCCGTGGCATAGGTACTTACAGAATCAACGCTACTGACAACCGTATTATTATAAACATTGAGCATATTCCCGATTACAGATATAAATCCGTATCCGCTGTTGGCTTCAGTCTTTATAAAATTATTGATCATCATTGAGCTGTCCTTGCCGGTTCCATCGCCTTCGGTTATAAAGAGCTCCAGACCAATGGTGGCAGTGTTCAAAGGAAAAATATGATTAAAAGATACATTTACATTATCCTGCATATCCAGTTCTATACCTTCTGTAGAAGCACTATCGATTGTATTTCCATAAATCGCATTTCCAAACTCGGAAATCCCTGTTCCTACTCCCTGAAAATAGATACCCAGATCGCCTCCGTATATTTGATTATAACGGATAGTATTGTATTGTTCAAGCGTACCATAACCATTGCCAATGACGGAACTATAAAATGCACTGTAAGCCACAGGCGCAGAAACAATATTGTGTTCAAATATATTGTGACCTGCCTTGTTATTCATTAATATGACATGGGCCCCCTCAAGATATAAAGGCAAGCTATCTACAATGGTTAGATACCTGAAGGAAACATAATTTACTCCATTCAGATTTATTACATAGGAGCTGCTTGCCGACCATGAAGTATCCAGTTCAACCTTGGATGCGTCCAGAGATTTGGCTTGAAAAGTGGCTGTATTTACTGAAGAAGATCCGGGAATGGTATTGATTCTTATAGATTCATTATAAACACCATCTGCCACATTGAAAACAACCGCACCGCAAAGTCCTTTTGCATTCAAATCATTAACGGCAGCCCTGAACGAAGTATAATTCGTGGATCCGCTTCCCGCAGGATCAATAGTATAGGTTCCTCCGGGCAATCCTGCCATGATACTCACTGAATCGGAATTAGCAGCTGTAGCGCTAATGGACGTCCCGTTGGCGGCACTTGGGTAAGAAAGTATTCTGTATGATGTTCCGTTTGCTGTGGTATAACTGCCTATTTTAAAACTGATGGAGTCTCCTCCCGTAAGTTTTCCTGTCCAGGAATAAGAAGTCTGCGCCGTCCCGTTTACTGACCATTCTATAGTAGCACTAGTAATAGTTGTGGAACCTCCATTGCCTATAGTGACGTAAACGTCCTTGGTTCCCGCGCATTCTCCACTGGCAGGATGGGTTATTGCAATCACTTCCGGATCCAACGATGGAGGCGTAAATTCAAATGCCCCAATATCAGGAGTACTTAGGTCGCGCACTACTCCATTTATATCTGTTGTTTCATAGCTCAGAGGAGTCCCTTTTCCATCTAATAGCGGGCTGAAATTGCTTAGGCTGGCGCGCGTATAATAAAACGGATTCGCAGATATATCATTGCTTCCAAATCCAAGTCCCGAGGATTTCCATGAACTTAAACTTGTATAATTGGTGCCGTTATAATTCACCAGGCTTGAACCTCCTGTATAGAGATTGTTATTATTTTCCTTCGTAAATTTATAGTTGCTTAAATACATGGCGCAGGATACAGAACCGGTATTGTGGTTAATGAAGTTGTTATTATAAACATTCATATTTTTTGCAGTAAACATTGCTGAAACACTACCAAAAAAAACAGCAGGTGCAAAACCTGCTCCACTAATATCACTATATATATTTACATTGTTATAGGCAATGTTGGCATTATCACATCCATAAAAGTCTATCATTCCGAAAATGCCTATTCCATTAATAAGAATGGAATTATTCGCTATCAGGCTGGTATTTCCCTTGGATGTTGCGGTTCCCATATATGAAAGATAAATGGCTGTTCCATTTATTATCATCATTCTGTTAGCGGATATGGTTAGTGAATCCTGGTACATGGCAATTACTCCCAGATAAGTGGTATCAATGATATTGTTGGTGATTGCATTTCCTTTATTGGAAGACGTGCCGGATAAGTAAAAACAATAATATGCAGACCCATTATGGAAACTGCTATTATTAAACGTATTATACTCATTCAGATTTGCCCCGTAATAAACTAATCCATACGTTTCCGGCGCAGATGACGCGGGGCCTAAAAACCGGCAGTTATCAAAGCTGTTATGATTCGAATAATCCATTAGAATGGCAACGTCATATATTGCTCCATAAGCCTTGCTAAAGGTCATTTCGTTAAAGTGAATATAACCGGCGCTATCAAGATGCAAGACATAAGAGGCTCCAGGCACACCGGAAGTTCCCATTGTACTATCCAATAAAATCACCTTTGTGCTATCATTTACATGCCCCTGAAAAGTAATTGTATTGATTGCCGATACTCCGGTTATCTTGCCAATCTTCAATTGTTCCTGGTAAATACCATCGGCAATAGAAAAGTTGACTGCGGCGCTGATTCCGGGACCATTGGCTACCCCGCCGTTTGCACGCGATCCATAAATAAGATCTGAGTCAGCATCATTAAAACTTGTGTAATTAGTTGAGGATGCGGCCTTGCTTTTATCAATGGTATACGAACCGTTCAGTCCGGTTGCATACGTAAACGTCGTAAACATAAGGGATAAAAGAAAAGGCAGGGTAAAGATGTAGTTTGGGTGCTTCATAGTTTGATATTGTGGGAATTTGTGTTGTTAATGTATTTTAGCGCATCAAAAATCGCATTTTTTCCCGGACATACCACATTAAATTAACAAACGGCAATACTTTGCCAACAAAAGGCAAGAATTGCATCATTAACGGCAAATGACTGATAAATTTACAAAAGAAAAAGACGCCTTACGGGGCGCCTTTGGTCTCGGAGTAGAAATGTGTGAGTGAGATAAATTATTTAGCTTCCTTGATCTTTTGCATAGCAGTTTGTATTTCCGTCATCATATTATCCTTATCCTTATATCCTTCAGTCTTGTAAACCAATTTACCCTTTGAAGTAAAGAAAAGATAAGTAGGTACGGATGTAACACCCCAGTTGCTGGAGCGAAGGTTATTCATAATGCTTTCATCGGTAAACATTTTATTGCAAACAAAGTTTTCGTTTAATACTTCTCCAATTTCCTTCTGGCGGAAAACGAAATTCATGCGTGCACTGATATTGCAGTAAGATGCACCTACGAATACAAATATAGGCTTGTTGCGTACTTCAGCCTGATGTTCCACGTCGCTCCATTTCCATTCCATGAAGTGTGTGCCTCCACGGCCTGTATGGCTGGTAAATGACATGGTAAGAAAAGATATTGCGATGGTGGTTATTAATGCTGCGATGATTGAAGAGGTTCTCATGATTGTAAGTGTTTAAATGTTCCTTGTTTTACGTTTTATCCAATTTGATGGTTCAAACTTACATTGGCTTAACAAAGTGGAAAAACCCCAATAGAGCAAAGGGGGCAAACATTTAATAAACGGCGGATTTGGGCAATAAACGGTTTGGGGATTTACGATCTGCGGTTGAAGATGTACAACTGAAAGTCAATACA
>CAILMK010000313.1 GCA_903835275.1 uncultured bacterium
AGTATTCCGTTTACAAAAACATGGAATACAACTGCCGGAGCTGTATTCAATATTGATGCGTATACAAGCCTGGCAAACGACAGCAATCACAGTAATGATACCACCCATTCCACCTATACTGTCAATGCACTTCCTATAGTAAAATTCGGATATATAAAAGCCTGCCTGAATGACACAGTACAATTTTTAGATTCCAGTTCAGCAGTAGCAACTATTAAATCGCACGCATGGACTTTCGGAAATAAATTAAAGAGTTCATTGACCAATCCGAAAACACTTTATACTTCCGTAGGGAAATATGATGTACAATTGAAAATTAAAGATGCTAATGGTTGTATGGATAGTTTAACGAAAACGGTGAGTATTGATTCTGTGAGTGCGCATTTTACTTGGAGCGGAGACAGGAGTTATGGAGAATATTTTAAAGCCAACGATTCTACTTTAAAGTCTTATACATGGGATTTTGGAGACTCTGCTACGGGAACTGGAAATAAACCTTTTCACCAATACAAAGTGGATGGAAAATACGATGTGACCCTTTCAGTCATCAATTCCTTGGGTTGTGGTAATAGTTTAAAAACATCTATTTATGTATTAATGGTTGCAATCCAAAACCAAACTTCCAACAATACAATTTCCTTCTATCCAAATCCGGCGAGTGACAAACTGTACATAGATGCTTCGCTGGTGCGAGTGTCCGCTCGTGCCGCTACTATCACCGACATGACCGGAAAAGTATTGATCACACAACAAGTACATTCAACACAAAGCATGATTGATGTTTCTCATCTTGCAAAAGGCATGTACCTGCTGCGCTACGATGGGAATGTTGTGAAGTTTGTAAAGGAATAGTCTGAACTAGGATTTATATGATTAATGGATTATAGGATTTAAAATGTAGGGGCGTATGGTATACGCCCTTATTTTTTACCTTTCTGTCATTCAGTAGGAACCTTGCCAGTATTCCTGATGAGGTTAAAAAAAAATAGACAAGACCAAGATTATCACTAACTGGGCATTGTTTTATTAGCAAAATTTATCTGTAGCGCTGGCAAGTTTATTCCCTCTGGTCAAGAATACATTTCCTACTGAATGACAACTCGCAAAGCAAGGAGCACAAATCCCGCAAGGGATAAATTTCCCCTCTGCTGTAAGTCCCGACCATTCGGGATTTTTAGGAGGGGTGCCCGAAGGGTGGGGTGGTCAGCGTGAACAATCCCTGACAAAATTGCAGCTTTCCTGACTTTGGCAAAGTACTTGTGTAGCTCCCTGCGTTCCGCAATGGCGGTTTATACTTAACAACCAATCAACTTAATAACTTAGTAACTAAACATGAGTAAGCAAGGCAACCTCAGCATTCACACGGAGAATATATTCCCGATCATCAAGAAATTCCTCTATTCCGACCATGAAATATTCCTTCGGGAGTTGGTCGCCAATGCGGTAGATGCCTCACAAAAGCTCAAAATGCTGGCCTCCTCAGGTGAATTCAACGGAGAGATCGGCGATCCTACCATTAAGATTTCCATAGATAAGAATAAGAAAACCCTGACCATTACCGACCGTGGTATAGGCATGAGCGAGGAAGAAGTGGAAAAGTACATCAACCAGATCGCTTTTTCCAGTGCAGAGGAATTCGTGGAAAAATATGCCGAAACCTCAGAGGGTACCAATATCATCGGTCACTTCGGGCTCGGCTTCTATTCCGCCTTCATGGTGGCAAA